>NZ_JOPI01000044.1:0-41218 GCF_002153695.1 Acetobacter sp. DsW_059 | reverse complement strand
AAGATAAATAGCCTTATTTATTATATAAAAAAATTATATTTACTAATGGATTTCAAAATATTTCAATACATAAAAAATGACAAAGTTTTGAATATTAAAATATTTATATCCTCTTTCCGGCAGCTCCTCAGGCTAACTCAGCACCTTCTCTTTACTGGCTGAGCCGCCGCTGTCACGCAACACGTCTCTCTGACTGCATTAATGCACACAGCCAGAGAAAAACGATATAAATCAATATTATCCGTTAAGCGGAGACCAGGCCGGATCAGAAGCCTGCCCTGGTGTTGGCAAAACACGATCATTAAAGCCGGTGATATCCACACTTCCCAGAAGAGAGTTAAAGCCTGAACCACCTGAGCTGGCACGAGTCTGACGGCAATAAGCAATCACACGACCATTAGGGCAGAAGGTCGGGCCTTCCACCGTAAAGCCTTCTGTCATAATCCGCTCACCAGTGCCATCAGGGTTCATCACCCCCAGAGAGAAAGATCCGTTTGCAATACGGGTAAATGCAATGAGGTCACCGCGCGGGGACCAGACTGGTGAACCGTATGTGCCATGACCGTAAGAAATTCGGTGAACATTCCCCCCCGATGAGCTCATAATATAAAGCTGGGGGCTGCCACCGCGGTCAGAGTTAAACACAACCTGTGAACCATCAGGGCTAAAGCAGGGGCTGGTATCAATAGCCCCTGATGACGTGATCTGACGACGTGCGCCGGAAGCAAGGTCAACAATAAAAATATCAGACCCGCCATTACGCGTTACTGACAGAATAACGGACCGTCCATCAGGTGCAAAGCGCGGTGCGAAAGAAATACCGGCAAAATCGCCCAGTATCTGCTGACGACCTGAGTTGAGGTCAAACAGATACACACGCGGGCGGTTATTAGCATAAGACATGAAAGCAATCTGGTCTTTAACCGGGTTAAAGCGTGGTGTCAGCGTCAGCCAGTTACCTGCGGTAAGCATGCGGGCATTTGCACCATCCTGATCCATAATTGCCAGGCGGGTTCTCTGATGCGCCCGCGAGCCAGAACGCGCAATAAATGCAATACGGGTATCAAAATACCCTTCCTCACCAAGCATCCGCTTATAAATTACGTCACCGATAATGTGAGCAATGCGGCGCCAGTTATCAGGGGATGTTGTATAGGCTGTTCCCTGAAGCTGTTTGCCGGTCAGTACATCCCACAGACGCATCTCAACACGTACAGAACCGCTGCCAGAAACACTGCCTGTCACCATAGCCCGCGCACCTGTAGCCTTTGCCGCAGCAAAGTCAGGCGTACCAGACATATCGCCACCAGGTATCACTTTAAACAGACCTGTGCCGCTCAGGTCATTCGTCAGGACGCCTGTAATCTGTGACCCGATCCCTCCCCCGAGATTAGCAATAAGAATAGGAATCGGAGCTGTACGCGCCTGATCAACGGTAATCTCTGCTGCGGGCTCTGCCGATGATGCTGCCTGGGCTGCAAGCGGTGTTATCAGCAAACCCCCTGCGGCCAGACCAGCACCAAGAACCGCACGCCGCTCAAACATAAATCCTTTCAGAGCATCGGCTTCCTGATCTGAAATAAGCGGCCTGGTATTCGTCAGCATTACTCTTATCCTCTGTTGAATCTGGTCAGGGTCTGAAAACAAATTTCAGCTGCCGTGTCTGTCCCAGTAGTTTTTTAGGAATAGGCAGTTTTGAACAGGTCGGGCTTAGCACAGCAGAGCGCGCCCTTTCAGCCAGCGCACGATATGACGCGTCAGCATTCATCCGCGCCTGTGTTTCAGGCGCAAATGTAACAATACGTGCCTCACCGTCCGCATCAACTGTCACCACCAGATGCGCCACAAAAGTCGCATAATTTCTGGCCGCGGTGTCTTCAGTATAACAACGCCGCACAGCAGAGCCTATGGCTTTTTGCTCACCAGAGCTCATGCTGCGGGTAATATCACCGTCAGGTGTGCCTCCCCCGTGCGGTGATCCTCCCTGCGTCGGATTTGCCCGTGCTTTTGGCGGGTGCGTTTGCGGCTGCTCAGCACGAAAGGCCTCAAGCGTTTCAAGCAGCGAGTGAGAATCCTGCTGTGTTTTCTTCGCCTTGTTTGGTTGCGTAATATGCGACGGTATCACCGCATCCGGCAGCTCCTCAGCAGGCTGCGTGATGGGAGACGGTGGCACAACTTTCTGCATCGGTTTTGGCGGTGCTGGCGGAGAAGGCGGCGTTTTGACAGCCTCAGGCGATGGCTCCTGCGCTTTAGGCGGCAGGGGCGTATCAGGCAGCTTCTCAGGCTGTGGCACAGAAGGCGGCGGAACAGGCTGTGGCGGAGGAGGAGGTGGAGGTGATTCCTCTTCGGGCACAGGTTTAGGGGGCTCCGGAGAAGGAGGAGCCTGTTTTTCCTCAGGAGCGGGTGCCGGAGCCGGTGAGGTATCAGGCTTATCTGCCTTAGCAGACGCTCCACCTGACTCGGCTCCCTCAAACTGCATTTCCACCACAGTCGGTGGCTCTTCAGGAGGAGGAACAGGAGGAACAGAGATGATCAGAGCCAGAAGGACCGCAACATGCACTCCCCCTGACACATAAAGTGACCGCCTGAGCAAACGCTGATCAGAACGATACGGCGCCGACATTATGCAGCTCCCTCTTCGTCAGAAAGAGCTAGTGGCCACTGCTGGCGGGTTGCTGCGCCAGCAAAGCCACGTGAGTAAAACCACCTTCTGTAATCTGACCCATAACCTGCATGACACGCCCGTAGTCAATATGCGTATCGCCACGCACGAAAATTCGATGTTCTGCATCATTGTTCGATGCAGCCTTAAGCTGCGCAACCAGCTGATCAGGTGACACTGCGGTCTCTCCCAGATACAGCGAGCCATCAGCCCTGATAGAAACTGTAATAGGCTTCGTATCAGAGTTAACCGGCTTTGCATCAGTCTTTGGCAAATCTACATTCACACCGCTGGTCATCATGGGTGACGTGACCATAAACACGATCAGCAGCACCAGCATGACATCCACCAGCGGTGTCACGTTAATCTCGGCCATCGGACGACGTCTGCGCCGCCCGCCGCCACCGCCTGATGACATACCCATGCTCAGCCCCTTTCTTCAGACTGACGAGAAAGAATGGCTGCAAACTCTGTGCCAAATCCTTCAAGACGATCCTGAAACAGGTCAAGACTGTTGCTGACAACGTTGTACGCTACATAAGCCGGCACAGCAGTAAGCAGGCCAATAGCCGTAGCAAACAAAGCTTCGGAAATACCAGGGGCGACAACACTCAGGTTTGTATTATGCAGCGCAGCGATCGCACTGAAAGAGTGCATAATACCCCATACTGTGCCAAACAGCCCGACAAACGGAGCTACCGGACCGACTGTAGCAAGAAAAATAACCCAGCGGCGCAGACGGTCCATCTCACGGGTAACGGTAATCATAATAGCGCGGTCAACCCGCTCTTTCACACCACCACGAACAAGATCTACCCCGGGGATGCGGGCAGAGCGGCGCCACTCGCCCATAGCTGCACCGAAAACAGCAGCCAGAGGGTGGGCAGGCTTTGCACCATCACTTTCGTATAAATCATCAAGACTGCCGCCAGACCAGAAACGATCTTCAAATGCAGAAGCAGCCTTATTAATGCGCCGCAGGGTCACAATTTTATCGAAAATAATTGCCCAGACAATGATGCTGCACAGCAGCAGCCCAAGCATAACCAGCTTAACAACCGGAGAGGCATTAATAAACAGCCCCCAAACGGACAAATCTCCGGCTGCGGCTGTACCGAGATTCGCCGCATCAACTGCACGATCCAAAAATGCCTCCTGCCTCTAGTACTCAGTTATACGCGCTGTTTTTTAGTCTGCGACTCGCAGTTGTTCCGGTCGCAAACCTAACCCCTCGCTTCTACTGCCTTCATAACACAAGATGAAGAGGGGCTTTACATATCTGCTGATAATTTACTCAGCAAAGCATTCCATAAAGGCGGAAATCTGGCAGGATGTCCTTTTTCTTCATGAATACACACCAGAACAACATTCAGACTGGCGACCAGCTTACCGGACTTGCTAATAATCTGCTCAAGTGTGCAGCTCGCCGCATTAAGTTCAAGCAGGCGTGTTGAAACAGTAAAAACATCATCAAGCCTGAGTGGCATACGGTAGCTGATGGTAAGGTCACGCACAACAAACGCAAGGCCGAACTGCTCAGAAAGCGCTATAACCGGTATTCCCAGGCTGCGAATGGCCTCTGTGCGTGCGCGCTCGGCAAAGGCGAGGTAGCGGGCATGATACACAATACCCCCGGCATCGGTATCTTCATAATAGACACGAAAATCTATTGTATGACCTGTCATGCCTTACTCCCGCTATCTGAAAGCAAATCCATCTGATCTGAGAAACTCCCCTCCGGACGTGCCGGCGGTGTCAGGCCCAGATGCAGCCAGCCTCGCTCACCCAGCATACGGCCACGGCTGGTCCTCATAACCAGCCCTTCCTGAATAAGATAAGGCTCAATCACATCCTCGAGAGTATCACGCGCTTCAGCAAGAGCTGCGGCAAGTGTTTCAACACCTACCGGCCCGCCATGATGATAATCAGCAATGCGGCGCAGGTAACGTCTGTCCATTGCATCCAGACCCAGTGCATCAACCTCAAGGCGGCGCAGGGCCATATCAGCGACCTCGCGACTCACAGGCTTACCATCGGAGGAGGCAACAGCCGCAAAATCACGCACACGGCGCAGCAAACGCCCTGCAATACGTGGCGTACCACGGGCACGACGGGCAATTTCCTCAACAGCCTCAGAGCTTAATGCCACACCCAGCTTACCAGCTCCGCGGGCAACAATCTGGCACAACTCCTCTGTCGTATAAAAAACCAGCCGCAGAGGAATACCAAAGCGGTCCCGCAGCGGTGTTGCCAGCAAACCAGCACGCGTTGTTGCTGCAACCAGAGTGAAAGGCGGCAAATCGATTCGTACTGAGCGGGCTGCCGGCCCCTCTCCAATAATCAGATCGAGCTGAAAATCCTCCATCGCAGGGTAGAGAATTTCTTCAATGGCAGGCTGAAGACGATGAATTTCGTCAATAAACAAAACATCACGCGCCTGAAGGTTAGTCAGAATTGCGGCGAGATCGCCCGCACGCTGAATAACCGGCCCGGATGTTGCACGAAAGCCCACCCCAAGCTCACGCGAGACAATCTGCGCAAGCGTTGTTTTACCAAGGCCTGGCGGGCCATGCAGCAAAACATGGTCTAGAGCCTCACCACGCTGACGGGCAGCCTGGATAAAAACCGATAAGTTCTCACGGCTGGTTTTCTGCCCGGTAAAGTCGGAAAGACTTTGTGGACGAAACGCTGCTTCTCCGGCATCTTCTTCCTGGCGGCCGGCATGCACTTCGCGCTCTGAAAAGCCTTCATCCTGCTTCACGATGCAAGCTCCTTCAGAGCATCACGTAATATACCATCAAGTGTCGCCTCTGCACCGCGTCCGGCAAGTAGCCGTCTGACTACTGGCACGGATTCTGAGCGGCGGAAACCAAGGCCGGTCAAAGCCAGCAATGCATCAGATTCGATTGTACCAGCACCTTCAGCAGGTGCCTGTCCTGGCACAGCGACTGCATCACCGCCGCCCGGCATTTTGCCTGCTTTATCACGCAGCTCAGTAAGAATGCGCTCTGCAAGCCTGCCACCCACACCAGCAGCCCGGGTCAGACTGGCTTTATCTGCCGTGCTCAGTGCAGTTACCAGTTCACCAGGAGAGAGAATCGACAAAATAGCAAGAGCCACTTTAGCCCCGACTCCCTGCACGCTTGTAAGCAGACGAAACCATTCGCGCTCGGCATTCTCTCTGAAACCATACAGCAGAATAGCGTCTTCACGAACGACAGTCTCAATCAGCAGCTGCACTTTGACGGGCGGATCAGGCAGAACTGCCAGGGTGCGGGCCGAAGCCGCAACCAGATAACCCACACCATTCACATCAATGACGCAGGAAGCCGTATCCTGCTGAATAATCAGGCCAGACAGAAAAGCAATCATGCCATGCGCACTCCCGCTGCAATATGATTCGCACTGGCCCGGTGGTGTGCATGGCAAATCGCAACGGCCAGAGCATCAGCCGCATCAGCGCGCACCATTTTAACCCCTGGCAACAAACGCCCGATCATCATTTCTACCTGATCTTTACTCGCAGAACCGGTGCCCACGACAGATTTTTTAACCGACAGCGCACCATACTCTGCCACATGCAGACCCGCCAGAGCAGGCACCAGCAGCGCAACACCACGGGCATAGCCAAGCTTAAGCGTAGAACTGCCATTGCGGTTTACATAAGTTTCTTCAACCGCCGCCTCAGCCGGGTTCAGCCGGTTGATCAAAAGAAGCAAATTGTCATGAAGCACTTTAAGGCGCTCAGGCACGCTGTCGGCACTGTTCGTCGCGATAACACCGTTTTCAACATGCCTGATGCGATTACCCTCAACGTCGATTACACCCCAGCCCATAAAGCGCAGGCCGGGGTCAATACCGAGCAGACGTACCACCCTCAGGCAGACAGTTTTTCGGCAAGGTCATCCGGCAGTTCAAAGTTGGCGTACACGCTCTGCACGTCATCATTGTCTTCCAGAACATCAAGCAGCTTGAACACAGAAGTAGCTTTTTCTTCGTCAAGCATCACTGAGTTTTCAGGGCGCCAGTCAAGCTTTGCGCTCTCTGGCTCACCAAATTTTGGCTCAAGCGAATCACGCACAGCAAAAAGCGACTCGACCTCGCAGGTTATTTCGTGACCTGCTTCGGAAGAAACGACGTTTTCTGCGCCAGCTTCGATCGCGGCTTCAAGCATATCATCTTCAGATGCCGCAGATGACGGATACATGATCACACCAAGCCTGCGAAACATAAATGACACTGAGTTTACTTCGCCCAGAGATCCGCCGTATTTTGAGAATGCGGCTCTGACCTCAGACGCTGTACGATTGCGGTTATCGGTCAGCCCTTCGACAATAACAGCAACACCTGACGGGCCATACCCTTCGTAACGCACTTCAACGTAATCATCGCCGCCACCGGCACCAGTTGCCTTTTTAATGGCACGATCGACGTTATCTTTAGGCATATTCACACTACGGGCGGCAGAAATAGCCGCACGCAGACGCGGGTTAGACGCAGGGTCAGGAATACCCGAACGGGCAGCCACAGTCAGCTCACGAATAACCTTAGCAAACTGCTTAGCCCTTCTGGCGTCCTGCGCACCTTTGCGGTGCATAATGTTCTTAAACTGGGAATGACCCGCCATCTTCTTTTACCTATATTCTTTCAATAGTTCTGTCTGATTCAGGCAATCCGCCCGTGACAGTGCTTATATTTAGCCCCTGACCCACAAGGGCAAAGGGCATTACGCGATGTTTCACCCCATGCTGCAGGGTCAGTCGAAACGGCCGCAGCAGGCGCTTCTTCAAAAGAAAGTGCACCAGACTCGGGTGCAGCCTCAGCATGGTGTTCAATACCAGCTACAGGTGCAGCATCACCCATAAGAACAGACTGCGCATCCAGCTCAGGCGGTGCAACCTGAACATGCGACATCAGCGAGACAATACGCTGATGCATTTCACTAAGCATCAGGGTGAACAGCTGAAATGCTTCATGCTTATATTCGTTAAGAGGATCTTTCTGACCGTAAGCACGCAGGCCTATACCCTGACGCAGCTGGTCGAGAGCATGCAAATGCTCTTTCCAGACCGCATCATAAGTCGTCATAAGCACCTGTTTTTCGACCATACGCATAAGCTGCGGGCCCATATTGGCTGCACGGGCAGCCTGCGCCTGCATAGCGGCCTGGATAATGCGCTCAGCAACCTGCTCACCATCCATACCATCCTCTTTTGCCCACTCAGCAACAGGCAGATCGAGGGCCATATCTTTTTTCAAAGCGGCAGTCAGACCATCAACATCCCACTGTTCGGCAAAAGATTTCTCAGGGATATGACGGGCAACGAGATGATCGGTGACCTCCTCAAGAGCCTCCTGCATAATAGAAGAGACGTCTTCCATTGCCATATATTCACGACGATGCGCGTAAACTTCCTTACGCTGGTCATTCATCACATCATCATATTTGAGGGTATTTTTCCGCATATCAAAATTGCGGCCCTCAACTTTTTTCTGAGCTCTTTCAAGGGCCTTACTCAACCAGGGGTGAACAATAGCCTCCCCCTCTTTCATGCCCATTTTCTGGAACATGGAGCCCATGCGATCAGAGCCAAAGATACGCATCAGGTCATCCTGAAGCGAAATAAAGAAGCGTGAATTACCCGGGTCACCCTGACGACCGGCACGACCACGCAGCTGGTTATCAATACGGCGGCTTTCGTGACGCTCGGTGCCAATCACGTAAAGCCCTCCGGCTTTACTGACAATCTCATGATCGCGCGCAACCTGAGCACGCACATCGCTCTCAATAGCTTCACGCTGAGCTTCGTCTGTCACCCCGACAAGACGCTGAGCAATAAGCATATCGGTGTTACCACCCAGCTTAATATCAGTGCCACGGCCAGCCATATTTGTTGCAATAGTAATGGCACCTGGCGCGCCGGCCTGTGCCACAATTTTTGCTTCCATCTCATGAAAGCGGGCATTAAGCACGTTGTGAGGGATCTTCTCGCGACGCAGGAGCGCTGAAAGCTCCTCACTTTTTTCAATCGACGTTGTGCCAACCAGAATAGGCTGCCCGCGTTTGTGCACTTCGCGCACAAGTTTAGTAACTGCTGCGAATTTCTCAGCTTCCGTCAGATAAATTTCGTCGTCCTCGTCCTTTCTGGCAATCGGACGATTAGTCGGAATTTCGACAACATCAAGCTTATAAATTTCTGCAAATTCATCAGCTTCTGTCATTGCTGTTCCGGTCATACCAGACAGCCTGGGATAAAGACGGAAGAAGTTCTGAAACGTAATTGAGGCCAGTGTCTGATTTTCCTGCTGCACCTCAACGTGCTCTTTAGCCTCGAGCGCCTGATGCAGGCCATCAGAATAACGGCGCCCTTCCATCATACGGCCGGTAAACTCGTCAATAATAACAACTTTACCCTGCTGCACGATGTAATCAACGTCACGCGTAAACAGCGTATGCGCCCGCAAAGACTGCTGCACATGATGCACAACAGCGACGTGGTGCATATCATACAGGCTGCCTTCATCCTGCACACCAGCCTGACGGAGCAGTTCTTCAACTTTTTCCGACCCTTTATCGGTCAGAATGACGTTGCGGAATTTTTCATCCTTATCATACGTCTCGGGGTCTTTAACCAGCTCAGCCACAACCGCATCAACTGAGCGGTACAAATCAGAGCTGTCTTCAGCAGGGCCGGAAATAATCAGCGGAGTACGGGCTTCGTCAATCAGAATGGAGTCAACCTCGTCAATAATGACGTGGTTAAACGGACGCTGAACCATTTCTTCCTGGCGATATTTCATATTATCGCGCAGATAATCAAAACCGAACTCGTTGTTCGTACCGTATGTAATGTCGGCCGCATAAGCTGCACGACGTGCGTCATCCGGCATATTAGGAACGATAACGCCGGTCGTCAGCCCAAGGAAGCTGTAAAGCTGGCTCATCTCGGCCGCATCACGCGAGGCCAGATAATCATTGACAGTTACAACATGCACGCCTTTACCCTCAAGCGCGCTGAGGTACACAGCCAGCGTTGCAACAAGTGTTTTGCCTTCACCCGTACGCATCTCAGCAATACGACCAGAATGCAGCACCATGCCGCCAATAAGCTGCACATCAAAATGACGCATACCCAGCACACGGCGGGAGGCCTCACGTGCAACAGCAAAAGCTTCAGGCAGAAGCTTATCAAGGGTTGCACCCTGAGCCAGACGCTCGCGAAATTCTGTCGTTTTAGCAGCAAGACCGGCATCACTCAGAGCCTGGATCTGCGGTTCAAAGGCATTAATTTCCGGCACGCGACGCTGGAACACCTTAAGCGTCCGGTCATTAGATGTGCCGAACAGGGCGCGTACGAAGCTTGCTAGCATAAAAACCTTTCCACAAATCACGGCCGCAGCCAGGATTTTCTTCTATCCAGAACCAGACCAGAAAAAAATGAACAAAACACACTGTTACAATATAAATCGCTCTATAAAATAGGGTCAGGGCAGCCTGTGGTCAACCAAGCACCGACTTTCTTAATGTCAGACACACCAGGCAGAGGACTTGCAGGTCTGACCAGGGTGCTCCATAGATATAGTTACAAACTACTCCACATCCTAAGGTATTGATATGCGGTTTCACACTCAGGCTTTTGCTCTTGCTGCAACAGCTCTGCTGGCTTCGACCACTCTGTCAGTCCGTAGCTATGCTGCACCGGCAACCTCTCCTGCACCTGCAGCCGCCCCTCAGGCTGGTGCAGCTCCGGCCCAGCCGCTGAACCCTGCAGCTGTCGTAGCAACAGTAAATGGTCAGAAAATTACTCTTGCTGATATGCAGAGCGCATTGAAAAATCTGCCACCTCAGGTACAGCAGCTGCCACAGAACATGGTTTTCCCCATGCTGCTGAATCAGCTGGCTGATCAGAAAGCCATCCAGATCGTTGCCAAAAAAGAAGGTCTGGAAAAGCAGCCTGACGTAGAAAAAGCAATGCAGACAGCTGCGGCTAACGCCCTGCAGAACGCATGGCTCTCTCAGCAGGTTACACCCCGCCTGACAGAAGCTAATATAGAAGCCTATTACCAGAAAAACTATGCCGGCAAGCCACCTGAGCAGGAAGTGCACGCCCGTCATATTCTGGTTAAAACTGAAGCCGAAGCTAATGATATTATCAAAAAGCTGAAAGGCGGCGCTGACTTCGCACAGCTGGCAGCCCAGCTCTCTAAAGACACCGGCAGCGCCAAGCAGAACGGTGGAGACCTCGGCTGGTTTAAAAAAGGCGATATGATTGCCCCATTCTCCAATGCTGCATTTGCTATGAAAAAAGGGGAAATCAGCTCTGTACCAGTTAAGAGCGAGTACGGATATCATGTCATTCAGGTGCTTGACACCCGCACTGATCCTATCCCGACGCTCGATAGCGTAAAAAATAAAATTCGCCAGGCTCTGGTGCAGGAATACGTGCGTGAAGCTGTAGAAGCTGCAACCAAACAGGTTAAAATTGTACGATTTGACCCTGCCACAGGCAAACCTCTTCCTGATGCACCTGCGCCAGCAGCAGCTGCACCAGCTAAACAATAAAATAAGCGCATTTTTACGTCAGCCATACCGCGGTATGGCTGACGCTGATATTTTCTGTATCTCGTAAGGACATCGCATCATGGCGCCAGCGCTTCCGGTCTCCCCTCTTGCACGGCCTCTTCCTGAGCTTGGCAGCATTCGAGGAGTGCGCCTTGGCGCAGCAGCAGCCGGAATTCGTTATCAGAACCGCACAGACCTTGTCCTTGCAGAATTCATCGCCGGTACAACCGTTGCCGGTGTCTTTACAAAATCAAAGTGCCCTGGGGCCCCTGTAGACTGGTGCCGCGATATCCTGCCTGATGGTGAGGCAAGAGTGCTTGTCGTTAATGCCGGCAATGCCAATGTCTTTACCGGGAAAGCGGGGCGCGAGACCTGTACCGTCACAGCTGATGCCGCAGCACAGCTCGCCGGCTGCTCACCGCGCAATGTTTATCTGGCTTCAACCGGAGTCATTGGCGAAATTCTGCCGCATGAGCGCATTACTGCTGCTCTGCCGGCACTTCATGCCTCTCTGAGTGAAACCGGCTGGGAAGCCGCTGCCCGCGGCATTATGACAACCGATACCTTTCCTAAAGCGGCAATCCGCACAGCAACACTTAACGGTGCGACTGTCACCCTTCAGGGGATCGCTAAAGGGAGCGGCATGATTGCTCCCGATATGGCAACAATGCTGGGTTTTATCACCACAGATGCGGCTATTCCGGCCCCTGTGCTGCAACGCCTTCTGTCAGAAGAAATTAAAACCACATTCAACTGTATCACTGTCGATTCTGACACCTCGACCTCCGATATGGTGCTGCTCTTTGCCACCGGCACAGCAGAAAATGCAGCCATAGACGAAAATACGACAACTGATGCCCCCATACTGGGCGCGTTCAAAGCCGCTTTACACTCCGTACTCAAAGAGCTGGCTCTGCTGGTTATTCGTGATGGTGAAGGCGTAACCAAGCTGATCACCATTCAGGTCTCAGGCGCAGTATCTGACGACTCTGCCTGGCGCGTCGCTATGGCCATTGGCAACTCCCCTCTGGTCAAAACAGCCATTGCCGGCGAAGATGCCAACTGGGGTCGTATTGTTATGGCCGTGGGCAAATGCGGTGAACCAGCTGACCGTGATACCCTCTCTGTTTCCATCGGTGGTGTGTGCATTGCCCACAATGGCACCGTTGTTGCCGGTTATGATGAAACCCCCGTTGTGAACCACATGAAAGGTCAGGAAATAGAGATCGAGGTCTCTCTGGGCCTTGGCAATGGCTCTGCACGGATATGGAGCTGTGATCTGACGCATGGCTATATCGACATTAACGGGTCATACCGCAGCTAAGGCAGACATCACGTCAGTGCAATACACCGCCTGCAAGGAACGATGACATGACTTCCGATCTTCCTCCTGGCTGGAATTCTCCGGCCTCAACGGGGCAGGCAGCCCCGATAATGACGCAAAACACGCAAGAGCATACTATCTGGGTCTATGCCGGTTTCTGGTGGCGTGTCTTCGCATTTACACTTGATTACGTTTTTTTAAATATTATTGGTTTTTTTGTCGGACTGGCTCTGAAACCAAGTGCCATAATACAATGGCACGAGCTCTCTCTGCCTGGCACTGAAAGTGACGAGCCAGGCGTTACAAATGTTGCCAGCTTTATGTCGGATGGTGCCACCATTCTGGTGCCCCACCTTCAGACCGCAGGCCTGCATCAGTTTTCTCTTGTCATGTTTCTTCTCATCGCCTGCTACTGTATACTCTTCGAAGCGTCTCCTTACCGTGGCACGCCTGGTATGAAATTATGTCGCATTGAAGTTGTAACAACTGCAGGAAAACAGGTTTCTGTTTTACGGGCGGCCCTTCGCTTTTTTGTGAAAACATTTCTTTCTTTCCCGCTGTTTTTTATCGGCGTTATCATGGTCGGGCTGACACCACGTAAACAAGGGCTTCATGACATAATAGCAGATACGCTGGTGATACGCCGCAGACGCGAGCAGGACGTTATTTTCACTCAGCACTCATAGAGCAGATGTCAGAGTCTGCCCTGCTTTTACCCTAACGCACTTTATCTCTGTACGCTTCACATCTTCTGCATAACGTGACAGCGTCATTTTTCTGTTTAAGATGAAAAAAGGACAGGTACGCCATGGCGGCAGTAAGCCAGACATACGTTTCCATCCATTCCAGATTGTTATCGTCACTGCGACGGGCTGCTCTCACAATGATTGTAGCAGCTCTCCTTCTGGCTGGTTTTATACCACATATTATGGGTGCAACTGCTGCCTGTGCAGCTGACGCACCACCAGCCGCGACGTTAAGCCGTCAGGATGCTGAACAGCTTTTGTCTGTCCTTAATGACCCCCGCAAACGTGAAGATTTTACACACACCCTGTCTTTAATGGCCAAAGGGTTGCCGCCAGCTGCGGCCCCTGCTTCTGCCGGTGGCGTAATAACCCCGGTCATAAACAGCCACAATATTAACTCAGAACTAAGCTCTGTCTCTCAAACATTAAAACAGTACACATATAATTTTGTCGGACTGTTCGAAGACCTTGGCTTTGTTGGCTCGTGGTTTCACTCTGAGATCAGTCACTCTGATACCAGAAAAACCTTAATTGATGCTTTTAGCCGCGCTGGTTTTATCGCTATTGCAGCAATTGTTCTTGAGCATTTTATCAGCATCTTCTTAAGAAAACGTCTTATTTCTTTCACTAAGATGGCTGAAAAGCAACAGAATCAAAAACGGGAAAAAGCTGCCGCTGAATATGCCGCTGAAGCAACCGGGACAGACGGTGCAGACACCCGGGCGAAGGATCAGAAACACCGCGACCAGGTCCTTAGCTACCTCTCCCGCACACCTTACACCCTTATGCACCTGCTGCTTAAAATGGTGCCCGTTCTTGCTGCTCTGCTGACCGGCTACCTGGGCGGTATTTTTCTGACGGTTTCCTCTCAGGGGCGTACGGTAACGTTTACTCTGGTCACGGCATACATCCTTGCCCGTGTATTATATCTGCTTCTTGAAACTGCTCTCGCTCCGCGTTCGCCTGCCATCCGCCTTATCCCTGTCAGCAGCACGACAGCTCACATGCTAACCCGCTGGTGGATGGCTCTGGTTGCTGTACCGGCTCTGATTATCTGCCTTTCCACACTGGGAAGTGAGTTCGATCTGCCTGCACGTGGCGAGCAGGCGATGCTGCGTGGCGTTATTCTGGTTATGCATCTGATTATTGCCGCGTTTATCTGGCGCGTGCGTAATATTGTTGCAGCCACTCTCCAGCCATCAGCAGAAAAAAAGAAACGAGCCTTCTGGTCTTTTATTGGTACGCTGGCAAATTTCTGGTGGATTCCGGTCCTCTTCCTCGATATCGCCCTGTGGTTCATCTGGGCAGCTCACCTGAAGGGCGGATATCAGTGGATTCTCCATGGTCTGCTGATGACACTTCTGTGCCTCGCACTTTCAAGGCTTGCTGCCGTATTAATTTACGGTGGTCAGGACCGCCTCTTCCACATTTCTGCCGAAATGGAAGCCTCTCATCCGGGCCTCCAGAAACGTGCTGATTACTATTATCCGTTTGTACGGCGTATTCTGACCTTCTTTATTGTCTTTGCGACCTGCGTCTTTCTTGCTCAAAGCTGGGGCATCCCAGGCGTTTACTTCTTTACCCAGAGCACCGTAGGTTCACGCCTGCTCAGCGCTATCCTGATGCTGACTATTGGCCTCACTGTCGCTTCTCTGGCATGGGAGCTCATTAATGGTCTGCTCAACAAGCAGATCGACCGTTACACCGCACAGCAGCAGTCTTCCCGCGCGACCCGCCTGCGCACAGTCCTGCCTATTATTCGAACTGTCCTGCTGGTCATTATCGTGATTATCGTGGCTGTTACGACACTCTCTCAGATCGGTATTAATGTTACACCGCTGCTTACCGGTGCCGGTATTCTGGGCGTTGGTCTGTCATTTGGTTCTCAAAGTCTGTGGAAAGACGTTATCACCGGCTTTTTCATGCTCGCCGAAAACGCCATTCAGGTTGGCGACTGGGTAACTGCCAGTGGTGTATCAGGTACGGTTGAACATCTCTCAATCCGCACATTGCGTGTGAGATCATTTGATGGTGACCTGCATATTATTCCGTTCTCATCTGTGACATCCATTGCAAATACCGGTAAGGGCTTTAACCAGATCATTGTCCGCCAGACACTGACACTGGCCGAAGATTCAACACGGGTTGCCGCAATTATGGCTGGTGTCATTAAAGAAATGCGTACAGAAGATGCTTTCAAAAGCATTATCTTCTCTGACTATAATGACCTTGGCGTTGACTGCTCTGACAGCAATGGTGCTGTTTTACTTGGTACGATCCGCACAGCTCCCATGATGAAATGGAAAGTGCAGCGTGAATTTTACCGGCGTCTGGCAAAACTCATGGCTGACGAGGACGTGCAGTTCTATACGCCCACCTCTTACTACACCACGCCGCCTGACACAGCGATGCACCTGGCTGTTGATGCTTTCCCTGATGCCTTTAACCCCCGGGCGGGCACTCTTCCAGCCACTAACACCGACACACCAGTGCACACGCCAGATGAAACCGGCCACCAGAAACCTGAAGGAAAAAACTAAGCATGTCGGCGCCTTCTGAATTTTCAGAAAAAAACTGCCTGGACTCGCTTGAAGGCGCATTACAAAAAGACGGCTTTGCTTACGAGCAGGCCGTCACCATGCGCCCTTTGCTGGAAGAATATGGCCTGAAGAACTGGGAAAGCTTTGCCACAAGCTGGAACAACCTTGGCGTTGATCGCTATATGGCCGACAACGGTCGCTACAGACGCCGGCGCTATGCAACCTACTCTGTGTCAGAGAATGCGATTATACGCAAAGCACACCAGCCACATTACCAGAGCAGAGACTATAATACGCTTAATGGTGGTATTGAGCGTCTGTTTAAACCCATCACACAGGCAGCCGGGTCGCACCCGGCGTTACTGGCTGTTCTGGCAGTGCTTCGTCGTATTGCAACTAATCTGACACCCGAAAACCTGCACCCGAAAACCTGGCATGCTGAAGTACATCAGTTCCGGATAGAAGCGAATGCCTCCTTCGCAGGACAGCCAACACCTGAAGGGCTGCATCAGGATGGGGTAGACTGGGTGTGTGTGCTTATGGTGCACCGTGAAAATATCACCAGCGGTACCACGACCATCTATGATCTGAACCGAAACCCGGCAGGCAGCTTCACCCTCACGAATGCCATGGACGCAGCTTTCGTCAATGACAGCAGAGTTTATCATGGTGTGACCGCCATAACCCCGCTTGATACGACCCGCCCGGCTTACAGAGACGTACTGGTCGTCACATTACGGCACGAATAAAATTAATACCCTGCATAATGAATAGCGTGCAGGCTCACAAAAATCAGTCCCATGACAAAGAGAACAGCAACGCCTGCCTGCGTAATATCTTTAAGCTGAGGAGTTTGCTCATCTCCATGGTTTGAAGATACTGTGACAGAATCTGTGGAAGCCGGAGAGGGCAGAGGGCGCATTGCAGCCTTTGTCTGCCCGGCAACCTCGCACGCTACCTGCTTTTCGTGAACATTTGTATCAGATGACTGTTCAGACACAATCGTATCAGATTGTATTTTTGTAATAACAGCACCCTCCCTTTATTAAAATAAAACCAATAGAATCAAAGTTCCCTGTTATTTTCAGATCAGGCGACACACACACAACCCTGACGCATTGTGCGATATTCCTCTCATCATACCCAGAAGAATATTGTACCGGAGAATTTTTATGAAACCCTTACCCTGCCTGCTCTGCGCAAGTCTTGCCGCAGTATTACCTCTCACCAAATATACAACTCCGTCTGCCATAGCAGAAACACCTGCCAGCCAGAGCATGACTCATCATTACGCCACACACTTTTTTGAGGGCCACTGGTCAGCTATGTCACTGCCTTCAGTCACAGTGAAGGCGACAGACCCGACAAACCCCAAAACCAGCCTGACAGTTATTTTACCTGACACACTCACAAAAATAACCGGACAAGACCAGTTTCATCTTACCCGTCAGTCAGGCTCGGCGTGGTCTGCCAGACAAAACGGCCTGAGCGTGACATTTTCCCTGATATCAGACAACAGCGCCATGCTGCGTATTGATGGCAGCGGTGAGAAACAACATCTGAATATGTTCCTCTACCGCGATGAGTAAAGATTAAACACTCTGCTCCGAAGCTGAAGCCGGAGTCCATGTCTTTAAAAACTCCTCCAGGGCAGCATCGGACTTACCGATTGTCACATTCAGAGTAACGTAAAGATTGCCTGCCGGACGCGCCCCATGCTCCTGAACACCACGCCCGCGCAAACGCAGTCTGGTACCGGTGTCAGAACCGGCAGGCACATTCATCTTAACAGACCCTGTTGGCGTGGGAACCATGATGCTCCCCCCCAGCACGGCTGTTTTAAGATCAACTGGCAAAATCTGATACACATCACTCCCTTTACGGGCATAGGTAGCATCAGGGTTCACAATTACAGTAATCAGAGCATCACCTTTAGGTCCGCCCTGTACTCCATCTTCACCTTTGCCACGCAAGCGCAGATGCTGACCACTTTCAATCCCAGGTGGAATTTTTACATCGAGCACGGATCCGTCAGGCAACGTGATGCGTGAAGTGGCCCCGTTAACAGACTCAAGAAAGCTGACGTTGAGAGTATAAGACCGGTCAGCACCCTTTTGAGGGCCTCTGCGGCGAGCACGCGGGCCACCAGAGAACATGCCAAAAATATCATGCAGGTCATCCCCTGAAAAATGCCCCTCCTGACCTGCTCCTGAATAACCAAAACCACCGCGGCCACCCTGAAAGCCACCACCATAGCCATGAGGAGCTCTTTCCTGCCCGTCAGCATCAAGCTCACCACGGTCAAAACGAGCGCGCTTTTCAGGGTCAGACAAAAGGTCATTAGCCTGATTCACAGCTTTAAACTGCTCTTCAGCGACTTTATCATCCGGGTTCAAATCAGGATGATATTTTTTTGCCTTCTGCCGGTAAGCTTTGCGAATGTCATCCTGGGAGGCTCCTCTTGCAAGTCCCAGAACCTCATAAGGATCACGCGCACTCATTGACCTTTTCCCTGCGTTGTTACTGATGTCGGATCCTGTATAAAACTACCTGTGTCCAGAAGACTAATCAGCAGGGCAATCGCAACATCCCGGTTGTACCCTGCCAGTTCTGCCTCCCTGACAAGAGCATCAATCCTGGGTTTCAAAAACGCCTCAGCCGATAGCGCAGTCATATACGGCTAATCCTCTCTCTTTATTTAAAATAATACTAAGAGTAATAATGGGAATGGTAACGCCTACGGTCAATGGAGAAAGCAGGATCTCTGTAACCTGAACACTGATAACTTACCTTTTTATCTCCCGTACACCTGCAAGATTCAAAGAACCGATAGCATCCGGCCTCTATAGAGACTATAAGGCTTCGGAGAAGATACTAAACAAGCCCGTGCCAGATCCCTTCTGCTGCCTGTGCTGTTTTTTAAGTGGAGAACCGGAGATGACTGACAGACCGCGCTTTTTTGATGACCTGACCGGTATAGCCGGCGGCGCTTTTTCAGCCTTTACCGGCGCACGTGAAGAGCTGAATGCCATCATACGTAACCGCGTTAGTGAAATACTGGCCAGCCTGCATGTTGTCAGACGTGAAGAGTTTGACATTGTGCGTGAGATGGCAACACAAACCCGCATCAGTCTTGATGCTGCTGAACGTCGTATTGCTGACCTTGAAACACACATTGAAAACCTGAAGCGCAGCTAAGCAATAACGCAACGGTCATACCTGAAGCACCCTGATTTTGTTCTTTTAGTATGCCCAGTGACCAGGAGTGAGTCATGCCAGCACTGAACACAGCACCTGCCACAGGCACGCTTAACCCACTTGATCTGATTGAACAGATTGCTGCAGGGCTGGACTGGAATTTTGACCGCTGCACAGACACAGAGCTGGCAGCTGAAGCGCCGGGAAAATGGTGCACCTATGGACTTTTTTTCTCATGGTCGACTGAGCTGAGCGCGATCCATTTTACGTGCGCTTTTGATCTGAAAGTCTCTGTACCAAAGCGCAAGAGCATGTATGAACTCATTGCGCTGGCAAATGAGCATATCTGGATCGGGCATTTCAGTCTGGATCAGGAAGACGGCATTTTACTGTTTCGTCATGCACTGCTCCTCCGCGGCATTGAGCTGAATATAGACATTTTTGAAGACCTGATCGACATCGCTCTGACGGAATGTGAACGTCTTTACCCTGCTTTTCAGTTTTTCTTGTGGGGTGGACAGAACCCTGCTGAAGCTGTCAAGGCTGCGATGCTAAACTGTGCCGGAGAAGCCTGAAATGCACGACACACGCTTACTTCCTTCTGTTTTGCTGGCAGGGTGCGGCAAAATGGGCACCGCCATGCTGGAAGGCTGGTTGAGTCAGGGCTTAAGACCCTCTGTTATTCTCGATCGCCACGATCAGACGCTGCCTCACCCACACAGGCACATACGTCAGACAGAAGAGCTTCCTGCTGACTTTATACCCGATGTGATTGTCATGGCTGTCAAACCGCAGACGTCTGACAGCTTGCTACATCAGCTGACCCGGCGCTTTGCCGGTGTACCGGTCCTCTCTCTCATGGCTGGCCGCACTCTCGAAAGCCTGAGTCAGCACAGCTTTGCCCATACAGGGCACCCTCCGGCCATTATTCGCGCTATGCCCAATACACCCTGTGCACTGGGTGTTGGCATGACCGGACTTTATGCCGGCCCTCACGTGACTGAGCAGCAGAAACATGACTGCGAAAAACTTGCCGGGGCGGTTGGTAAAACAATATGGGTTGAGCAGGAAAGCCAGATGGATATTGTCACGGCTGTTTCCGGCAGTGGCCCGGCTTATGTTTTCCTTTTAGCCGAACTGCTGGAAAAAGCGGGTACTGACCAGGGGCTGCCGCCACATACAGCCCGGGAGCTGGCACGCCAGACCATTTACGGAGCCGGATGCCTGCTAAGCCACTCCACACTTGATGCGGCTGAACTCCGCACCCGTGTCACAAGCCCAGGCGGCACTACGGCAGCTGCTCTTAACGTATTCATGGCACCGGATGCCTGGCCTGACACTGTGACCAAAGCCATTCAGGCTGCTGTATCGCGCTCAGAAGAGCTGGCATCCTGAAGATTTTTTCTTTTTCATTTTTGATCTGACAGGTCTTTCTGATGGATACCGACGATTTTGACACGACCCTCCTGAACGCCGCTATGGCACTGGCTGCTGAGAAAGGCTGGGCTTCTGTCTCATTGCTCGATGCAGCCCGTAAGGCTGAGCTTTCATTTTCTGAAACACGCACACGCTTTCCACTACGCAGCTCACTGCTGCTGCGCCTTGGCCGGCTGGCTGATGATTCTGCACTGGCTGATAACAACGACACCAGCCCAGCCAGAGAGCGACTGTTTGATCTGCTCATGCGCCGTTTCGATGTCTTTCAGATCTATCGGGATGGTGTGCGGGCCGTTTTACATGCCCTGCCGACTGACCCGGCACTGACACTCCTCCTGAGTGGCGCAACGTTTGAAAGCATGCGCTGGATGACTGATGCCGCCGGCATTCCTGTCACCGGTATCAAAGGGTTTGTGAACACGAACATTGTTATCGGGATATGGACGCACACGCTGCGCGTATGGGAAAAAGACGACAGTGAGGATATGAGCCGTACCATGGCAGCTCTTGATCAGGCACTTGATAAAGCCGCTCGTTTTAAGCTGTTTGCAGGTGATGCCGCACCGGATGATGACCTCTCACATGGCTCTGACTTTATGACATCAGGTCTGCCTGAACCAGAAAATATCTCTTTTAATGAAAAACCTGACTACTGACATCTTTACGAAACGCCCTGGTTTGTCTTAAAAGGGCACACCACGGCACCAATGGGGCGTAGCCAAGCGGTAAGGCAGCGGATTTTGATTCCGCCATGCGGAGGTTCGAATCCTCCCGCCCCAGCCATCTTTCCAGTATCACGACGATGATATTTGACCTTTTGTATGAGAGAGCTTTTATTCTCCCATGCACTGCGCTGACCTGCGCGTAAAAAAATCACATCTTATATGTTTTCACGATGCAGCGCGTTGCCGTTACGCCTGTACTGCTATGAATGTTGCCTTTATGACCTCCCACCCTGCGGCTAAAGCCCCTCTCCTGTCATTCAAGGGACTGAAAGCAGCCCTTATGGCCCGCACCCTCTCTGCTTTTTCCTCTCAGGTGCAGGCTGTCGCCGTCGGATGGCAGATTTACGCTCTTACACACGAGGCCTCTGCCCTTGGTTTTGTAGGGCTGGCGCAGTTTTTGCCCATGGTCACTTTTATCTTTCCGGCAGGCCATGCAGCTGACCAGTACAACCGGCGTCGCATTGTCATCATCTGCCAGATAACAGAGGCTATGGCCGCTTTATTCATGGCTCTGGCCTCATTTCAAAACGTTGTCACCCCTGTCATGATATACGGGCTGGTGGCACTTTTTGGCATGTGCCGCGCCTTTGAAATGCCAGCTCAGCAAACTTTTATACCCGCTATCGTGCCGGTATCGGCCTTTCCTCGCGCAACAGCACTCTCATCCTCCCTGTTTCAGGTTGCCTGTATTGCCGGCCCCTCGATCGGAGGCTTGCTTTACGGCCTGGGGCCAACGCCATGCTATGCGCTATGTGCCATCGGCTTTGGCATAGCGGCTCTCTCTACTTTACTCATGAAGCTCAGCTTCCCTTCACGCCCGCGGCAGCCCGTTAGCCTGGCCGCTGTTTTTGGCGGTATTATCTTCCTCAGGCAAAACCCGACCATGCTGGGCGCACTGTCACTCGATCTGTTTGCTGTCCTGTTGGGAGGGGCCACAGCTATGTTGCCTCTGTATGCAACTGACATTTTGCATGCCGGCCCATGGGGACTGGGACTGCTCAGAGCTGCTCCGGCCATAGGGGCCTTACTGGTTGCTGCTGTACTGGCCCGCCGGCCCATGGGACACAACTCAGGATTATGGATGTTTTTCTCTGTTGCTGTTTTCGGTGTCGCTACGATTCTCTTCGGATTCTCGAAGTCCATCCCCCTCTCTGTGCTTGCACTCGCAGTTCTGGGAGGTGCTGACGTCATCAGCGTCATGGTACGCAGCTCACTGGTACAACTTGGCACACCTGACGAAATGCGCGGGCGGGTATCAGCCGTAAACATGCTGTTTATCGGCTCATCAAATCAGCTGGGGGAATTTGAAAGCGGTATGCTGGCAAGTGCGGTCGGCGCTGTACCTGCTGTCGTCATTGGCGGCATTGGTACACTCGCCATCACAGCAATATGGATGGCACTCTTCCCTGGCCTGAGAAAACTCGACAGGCTGGATGACATCACCCCTCAGGAACTCAGAAAGGCGACGTAATTCTAAACAATTAAGAAAAATAACGGAGTATATTTCGAAAAGAACACACGAAATATACTCCGCTTTCAGAGAGTTTTACCTGCAGGTTACACCCGGATCAGGAGAAAAACCGAATACAGTGCCAACAGTTTTTCTGCTCTGCGATCAGGGTATTATACAACTTTTTTAAGGTTCGGGCTGGCCTTAAAGCGCACGGTCTTACCAGCTTTTACTTTAACCTGCTCACCTGTGCGTGGGTTAAGAGCCTTACGCGCCTTGGTCTTACGCACTGTAAAAGTCCCAAAAGACGGCAGAGTAAACCCACCTTCATTTTTAAGTTCTTCAATAATAGCGTCTAGCAGATCGTTAGCCGCCTGATTGGCCGCAACGCCGGTGCAATTGATCGAATCCTGAATGACAGCCGCAATAAATGCTTTGCTCATTGAGACAATATCTCCCTTACAGATAAAATTATCTTATTGGTAATTATAGCTTATGCTACCCGACTTCTCGCTATGCTTGTAGTCATATTTTCAGAAAAAATATAACTTCATTGAAAACAGCACGAAAAATATCTTATCAGAAACCAGAAAAGACAGTGAAGAATGGTATGCTACCCCCCTCCTCTCCCTCCGGGATCACTCTGTTTTTTTGCCGCTTATACCCCCGGTGGCGCTCTTCCTGACTACACAAAATTTTATCTCAGAAACCTGCTGGAGTGTGGTTTAACGCTGCATGTCTGTTTTTCCGGCACAGAGCATATTACTGCTGACAGCCTGACCTTTTGCACAGAAAACAGAATACAGACCTATACCAGACCCAATAAAGGCCTTGATTTTGGCGCATGGTGCTATCTGCGAAACCATATACCCACACATAATGTGCCTTTTATTGTGCTGGCTAACGACAGTGTTTTCGGGCCCTTTGCACCGCTGCTTCCTCTTTTACAAAAATTCAAAGCCTCACAAAAACCCGCATGGGGCCTCGTCGCCTCACGCGCTGTTACGCCACACCTTCAGTCATGGTTTGTCGGCCTCTCTCAACAGGCATGGCAGGCGCCTGCAGTAAAACGGATTTTTCATCTGCCATTTGAGAACATGTCCCGCTCAGAAATTATCTGGCACGGCGAACTGGGGCTTTCTGTCGCCCTTACCGATAGTGGCTTCACACCCGATGCGTTATGGAGCGACCTCAGGGCGCCATTAGCCCGTTTTTTTCCTGCTAACCCGGCCCATGCGCGCTGGCGTTCTTTTTTACGCTCAGGACTGGTGCCTTTTATAAAGCAGGAGCTCCTCAGAGATAACCCTTATCATATTCCGGCCCTGTCTGACTGGCGACGCGAGATACTGCCGGGCAATGGTTTCAACCCTGCGTGGATCGACGCATATCTTGCAGGCACCCCACCCCGTACGACTCGTACCCGATCAAACCGAAAAGGCCGTCTGCTTTACACAATGCTGTCTGAAGCTGACCGCTATCGCCCTCGTTTTTAAAACACCCGTTCAAACCCGTCACACATGAAAAAAAATTATTAATTATTAATATTGAGAATCATTCTCATTAGCGCTATCTCCGCCTGTCTTTACTTTATCAGGCAGGGAAATCCACTTCGATGCACAGAGGCATTCGTCACAGCTCTATGTTTCTGACACTTGGCTTTCTGGCATCGACGACTCCGTCTTTAGCCAGCCAGTCAGCCGGCAGCTCAACAACAGATCACGTCAAAAAGCACCCACACCGCATCACAACGCAGGCCGCAAAAGCACAGCATACTCAGGCCGCCACGTCTGAACAGCTGACGGTTAAGGGACGACGCGCCTCTGTTGTTGCCTCATCAGCAACAAAGAGTGATACCCCACTGATTGATACGGCTCAGTCAATCACAGTCATCACACGTAACGAGATGGATATACGCGGTGTTCTGAGCCTGAATCAGGCCGTGCGCTATGCTGCGGGCATAACCCCTGACCTGCGCGGTGGCATTGGTACCCGCTATGACCAGTTTTTGCTGCGCGGCTTTACAGTCCCCACCTTTCTTGATGGCCTGAAAGTGCAGGACAGCCCGACAGGCTACGCGGTTGCCCAGACAGATACCTCACGCCTTGACCGTATTGAAATGCTCAAAGGGCCGGCATCAGCACTCTATGGTCAGTCAAGCCCGGGCGGACTTGCCGCACTCTCCAGCAAACTTGCGACTGACCAGCGCTCTTACGGCAATGTCACGGCAACCGGCGGCATGTTTGACCTTTATCGTGTTGATAGTGATGTCGGTGGTTATGCAAATAATGACGGCTCAGTGCGCTGGCGCCTTTACGGCACAGCCAATGGTCAGCACACGCAGCTGGCCCGCACAGGCAGCCGCCGTTTTTCTATAAGCCCGACCTTTACATTTGGTGGTAACGGACCAACAACACTCACCATTCTGGGGAACTATCAGTATGACCCTGAAGGCGGCACCTATGGTGGTGTGCCTCTGGTTGGTTCACTCAAACGCGCCTCATTTGGCTATCTGCCTCGTAATTTTTATGATGGCGATGTTTCATTCGAAAAATTCAATCGCCGTCAGGGCGCATTTTCCTATTTCTTCAATCATCGCTTTAACGATGACTGGAGTTTTTCCTCACGCGGGCGCTATGACGATATCCGTGTAATCAACCGCAGTACATACGATGCCGGATACTGGGAAGCCGACGGTTACACCCTGCCCCGCTATGCCTATGGTACCAAAGAACACACCTATAATATGGCCTATGACAGCCAGTTTAAAGGACATGTACGCACCGGCCCGCTTAAGCACACCCTTATGACAGGCTTTGACTACATGTGGCAGCGCGCCACCGAAACCTACACGCAGGGTGATGCACCCTCACTCAACGCTCTGCACCCTGATTATCATATGGCATTTCCGGCTCAGACGGTGGGTGCACGCTACCTGACAAACTCGCACCAGATAGGAATATACGCACAGGATGAGATTCGCTGGCGCGGGCTGGTGCTGAATGGCAGCCTGCGGAATGACTGGTACCGCTCTGATCAGAAAGAATATCTTGCCGGTTCAGACACCAGACAAAACCCTTCACAAATTACCTGGCGTGCTTCTGCCCTTTACCATTTCAAATTTGGCCTAGCCCCTTATATCAGCTACTCAACCTCTTTCCAGCCACAGTCAGGCTTTACCTCAAAAGACGGTGGCAAAACCCTGAGCCAGGCCAACCCAACACTGGGCAAACAGCTTGAAGGTGGTGTGAAATACCAGATCCCCGGCACACCCATTCTGCTGACAGCTGCGGGGTTCCATATCGAGCAGTCCAATGTCCTTGTTGCTGTCGGCAATCTGCCTTACGGCATTGAAAGTGGCAAAGTACACTCAGATGGCTTTGAGTTTGAAGCCCATGCTGATGTCTATAAAAATCTGATGCTCGAGGCCGCTGTGAGCGTTCAGCACGTGCATGACGACTCGACAGGTAAACCCCTTATTCAGTCTGGCAAAGGCAATGCCTCTCTGTTTGCATTCTACACCATGCCATCAGGCCCGCTTAAAGGGTTCGGCTTTGGCGGTGGGATGCGATACACTGCCAAAGCTTACGGTGGACAAGCTGATTACGGGAGTGTCTGGGTGCCGCAATATGCTCTGTTTGACGGCTCGTTACGCTATGATCTGTCAAACCTGTCTCCGTCCCTGCGGGGGTGGACTGCCTCAGCCAGTGTGCGCAACCTGTTTGACAAACATTATGTTTCAAACTGTCTCGCTTATGCGTCATACGGTCAGGCATTCTGCTACTATGGCGAACGCCGTAATGCGCAGGCCAGTATCGGCTTTTCATGGTAAAACACCCATTATCCAGCGGTGCGCGCCTTAAGGCTGTGCTCCGCAGTTTTGGGATTTTACTCACAGGCTATGCACTGGCAGCCCTTGGGGGGGCTGTTCTGGCCTGGGCTCTGCCGCTGCACAGAGCTGACCGGGCACTCATCGGAACAATGAGCTCGCTGGTATTGTGGCCTGTGACTGTTATGGCTGGATTTTTTTGCTATGGCCCGGCTGGCCACGTACCATTTCGTAAAGCTATGGCATGGCTGCACAACTGGGCTGGCATTGTTACAGGCTGGATCATCTACATTATCGTGCTCTCTGGCACGCTCAGCGTTTTCCGACCTGAAACAGGGATATGGATGCGCCCAGAACTGCAAGGGCGCATCGCTACACCTGCACAGGCCTTACAAACCGCTGTTAACTGGCTTTCTGCACACGCAGCTACATCATCAGCCTGGTATCTTACGCTCTTCCCTGGCCCTGATGGACTACGCGCCCCTTTTGTCTGGGCTGTATGGCAGGCACCCGATGGCACTTTTATGCAACGCGCTCTCGACCCTCTGACCGGCGCACCGGATGTTATTCGTGATACGCTGGGCGGCGATTTTTTCTATCGCTTTCACTTTGAACTTCAGCTCCCCTACCCCTGGGGGCGCCTGCTTGCCGCTATAGCCGCCTTAGCCCTCGTTCTGACTCTGCTAAGCGGCGTTATTATACACCGGCGCATCTTTATTGATTTTTTTACCTTTCGCCCCGCCAAAGGCAGACGAAGCTGGCTGGATGCTCATAATGTCGGAGGCGTCGCCGCCCTGCCGTTCCACCTGGTTATCGCTCTTTCAGGTGCAGTGACACTTGCCACACTGCTGTTTCCGTGGAGCGTGCAAACCATTTATCATAATGATATCAACAGCTTTGCAGGTGAACTCCAGCCAGGCAGTGCGCCCTTACCATTAACCGGCGTGCCAGCCAGGCTAACGGCCATTGCCCCGTTAATGCAAAAACTCAGGCAGAATAATCCTGATTTTACGCCTGCCCAGATTTATATTTACAACCCGATGGACAGCGCCTCGCTAATAGTTTTTTCAGGTGATGACCAGGGTAGCATTGGCAATAACTCTCACGTGTTGCGTATCGAAGGTAAGAGCGGTGAAGTTCTTTCTGATACGCACGAGCACCGCTCAGTGATCTCTCTTTTTTCCGTACTTTACGGCCTTCATGTTGCGCATTTTGCTGATACCTTTACCCGCTGGCTCTACTTCCTCTCCGGCCTGTTGCTGGCTGTTGTTATCGCCAGCGGGCTCTGTCTTTGGATCAGCCATCCTAAACGGCAGGGGGGTATGTACACGATCATCGCACGGCTCAACCCCGCCATCATTACAGGCGGACCTGTTGCCCTGAGCAGCTATTTTATTATTAACAGACTTCTTCCTGTTTCATGGGCCAGCCGTGCAGAATATGAAGTACAAAGCATGTTTATTCTGTGGGCTGTGCTGGTTTTTATATGTGCATGTCTGCCAGCACGCCTCTCCTGGCGCTTATTATGTGGGCTGATGAGCATAATACTACTGACTATCGCTATACTCAGCATGACAGTACCCGGCGCAATCGGAACCAGCTTTATACTCGTCTCACTCACTCTGGCCGCAGCCTTTATTGCAGCCATACTGCGTAAAGGCCGTACCCTGTGAGCGTAATTTTACTCTCTCTGCTCAGTACCGGAGCAGGGCTCTGCCTGCCTGCCTTTATTACCAGGCGGGCTGATATGTTAAAACACCGCTTTCAACTGCGAAGCATCAGCATACTCTGTCTGTTTTTTTCATTTTGCTGCCTGCTCAGTCACTATCACTCCGCACTGGCAGCACTTGTGACATGGGCTGAAATGGCAGGCCTGTGCGTGGTGGCAATCGCAGCTTTACGCGGCAGCCACCAGCACCTCAAAACCTGAAGGCTATTGCCGCCTTATACCCATAACAACCTGCCGCAAAAGTGCTTCAAGCTGATGCGCCTGCTGTTCAAACGTTACCAGGTCATCTTTAAACGGATTAGTATAGTCATCAAACCGTTCTGACGTATTCAGAAGCTCTCTCACCACTGCAGCTAAAGCCTCGGGACCAGCTCCGATCGGTATCATATTACCGTTTTCACCCTCAGTAATGGCTTCAGCCTGACCGCCTGGTGTGGTCGTAACCACCCATACATCCCGCGCAAGAGCCTCACGCACTGACAGCCCATAACTTTCTTTACACTGAGAAGGGAAAAGAAGCACATCAATGCTGTCATAAAATGCATCCATGGTTGTCTGCGTGTAAGACGGAACAGTAACAACCTGCCCTTTTACCTTCCATGTCTCAGCATATACTGACTGAATACCAAGGCTGAGCTTATTATCAACAACATACAGCACCCAGTCTGACATGTTAAGCTGCTCGAAAGCCTGGCGAATCAGAGTATAACCTTTCAGGTCTTCAGCCCCGCCAACATAACCAAAACGCAGAGCTGTACCCTTTTTACGAGGGGTTCTTGGCTGTTCAGGCCAGGTAAAGCCATTGGGGTTCACCACCACTTTATCAGCTGCAATACCATTGGCCAGAAACAGCTGCCGGTGCGTTTCTCCCGGCGTAAGCAGGAGTGCTGCACTATCAAGAGCGCTCCTCATCAAAGCAGCACGACTTTGCAGATGCGACGCTTCGATTTCACAGTTCTGGCAAACCTGCAGGTCTATCTTCTCCTGAAAACAGAACTGCCCTTTTTCAGTCACCATAAACTGGCGATCACAAAGCCACCAGGAATCATGCAGCGTAATAACGTAAGGAACACCTTCTTCAACACAGGCACGCGTCAGGCCGACACCAAGACGCTGAATGGCATGAAAATGCACAATGTCAGGCTTCATGGTCTGTAACCAGTACCTGAAGGCCTCCGTCGCATGCGGGTTATCAAGCCCGACAATTTTTTCAAAATCATCGGGCACCGGTACGCTCATAACCGGGCTGCCTGCCGCCTGATAACGTACAACACCGCCTTCACGCCCAGCCAGGTCAGGGCATGACGTAAATACACTCACAGTGATGTCACGCACCCGCAGATGCTTTACCATCTGCTCTGCAATAAACGTTGCTCCGCCAAAAGAACGCGGATCAAAATAAATATTCACCGCCATAACTGATAAGTCTGTTCTGGCCTGCACCGGCGGATAGCCAAAGACTGGTACAACCTGATCTTTCACCACGTTAACAGGGTGATAGTGCTCCAGTGCGTACTGCCGGGCTGCCTGACCAATCTGCCCACGAAGAGCTGCGTCTCCCGCCAGAGCCAGTAAAAAAGCAGACCACTCTGCCGGTGTTGAAGCCAGGAAACCATTCTGACCGTGCCGGACAACCTGCGCAAACGTATCAGAAGGAGAGCAGACTGCAGGCACTTCAAGAACAGCGGCCTCAAGAAATTTAATATTACTTTTACAGTCGTTGAAAACTGATGAATCAAGTGGAGCAATCGTTATATCGGCATCAAATAAAAAGCGCATATATGCTATGTAGTCGCGCCCTGTATGCCTGAAAATACGGTCCTTTACTGCATCACATTCAGGCGGCAAAGTCAGGTCGCCCATAATATGCAGTGTCAGCCTGGGATCAACCTGCATAGCTCCGACAATGCCAGCTGCCGCAACACGAAAATCAGCATCATGCGTTTTTGTGCCTGAACCATAAACAATCCGGACCTCTTCCTTATGGCGTGACTGCTTTAAAGTCTCTCTTTCAGCTCTGAGCTGATCAGCAATATCAAGAGTTTGTCGGTCAAGAGCATTTTCAATAACGCTGACACGCTCGACCCCTGCCTCACGCATTAACTGTGCAAGAACCCGAGTCGAAGCAATGGCCTGATCGCAGGCCATCATGCAATTACGATAGAGCGACACACCATTCATCACGACCTGGCGTTCATGTTGTGTCAGATGATCAAGATTTTTATTATTCTTATAATGCTCTTCAGAAAAAATCAGGTCATCTACATCCCACCATGAAGGAAGGTTGAGACGTTTGACCTCTGCAAAAAGTGAAAGAACGGCTTCAAATGCCGGCACTCTGTAAAAAATAACATTCGTACAGCTCTGAAGAGCTGACAGAATCTCCTGATTTTTACGCCAGTCAAAAACAGCTACATGCCAGCCGAGAGCTTCAAGCTCTTCTTTCTTTTGCCACACGCGATATTTGGCACACTGCCGCAAACTCAGCTCTGCAATAATCAAAAAAGAGGGCCGAAACCCTTGCAGCACATCCTGCTTTACGGGAAGCAGAATCCGGTCTGCCACCTGGCTAATTGTCTCAGCTTTTGGCGCTGCATTTCTGCCTCCTCTGCCCAGAAATGACTGCGCTGAGCGCTGAAGATGAGGCGTTATTTTATGCAAAACACCACGGGCACCATCTTTACGATAAACATCCTGAATTTTAGCTCTGACATCAGATATTTTATGTCCACTCGGCAAATACCCGCGCGAAATATGCCTGACTGCGCGTAAAGGAAAAGTTATTTTCCAGGACAGGGTCTGCTGCTGAGCCGTAAGAAGAGCTTCAGTTTCTGCAAAACGCTGACGCAGCTCCGCCTCGCGCAGGCCTTGTAAAGCACTACCAGCCCGATAGCTCTCAACAAGCGCTGCAAGCTCCTCTTTCTCATCAGCGGGTATTTTCTCTGGATCATTCATACTCTGTTCTCTTTTATGCTGCTGGAGAACTTAACGCACTTGTCAAAAAAAAAGCCGGGTAAAAAACCCGGCTTCTTAAAAGATCAACAAAAAGGAAATGATCAGAGATCAGAAACCTGTGAAGTCTTTTGCTGTCAGAGAGCTGACGCCATCAAACGTAATTTTGCTGTTATCAGCCAGCGTAATGGTCGTGCTTGCAACACCATTTTTTGTGCTGTGCTCAGCGTTATCCAGTACTTTCTGGAAAGCAGAAGAGTTGCTGCCACCATAGTATTTATCATAATCAACCAGCAGGACCTGGTTACCAGCAGCACTACCGAAATCGGTAATCGTATAGTCGGCACCAGCCACACCATTACGGAAACCAAATACGTTAGCTGCACCAGAACCACCGGTCAGTGTCGCATTACCTGTGCCTGCTACAAGCGTATCAGCACCGGTACCACCGATCATAGTCTGCTGCGTTGTGCCAGAATCAGCACCAAAGGCATGGATACCAAATACTGAAGATGCAGCATTCAGTGTTTCGTTACCTACGGTAGCAACAAACAGCGAGCTTGCTGAGGTCGCATCCATGGTAACATCAAGACCATCGGCACCAAAGACCGTGCTCTTACCAGCAGAGATCGTCGTTTCGCCCGTACCGCCACGGAATGTCAGGTCACCAGCGATGTTGACATTCGCGTTGTCAGCCTGGCTAACAACGAAGTTACCCTGACCAGCACCAATTGTACCCTGATTACCACCGAAAACAGTACCGGTTGAACCAGAAAGGCTGATCGTGTCGCCTTTTGCACCAGAGATGGTGCTGTTGCTGCCATAAACTGTACTGTTGCTGCCAACAGTAATGTTCTGGCCTCCCAGTGGCGCATTGCTGGTAACCAGCGAATTATCACCAACATCAACGGTAGAACTTGCACCGTTCAGCGTAATGCTCTGTGTGCCGGAAGACGCTGTAATCGTATCCTGACCTTCAGAGATAACACTGTTTACGCCGCTGCCCAGGATAATCTGGTTCGCACCGCCACCAGCATTGATGGTGTTATCGCCATTACCAGAGTTGATGGTATCGTTACCGTCACCTGTTCTGATATCCCAGTTACCGCCAGAAGAGTTACCATTAAAGGTATTATCGCCCGCACCGCCGGTAAACTGCCCCCCCTGAGACCCAGCGGTGAAATTAATCCCCCCGGCTCCGCCAAGAACGGTCAGGGCATTGGTCACGCCCGTGGCATCGACTGAAACAGCACCTGCCAGGGTATCGCTGATACCACCGACGGTCAGCCAGGAAGCATTACCACTGACCTGATAAGAGCCGGCAGCCGTAATGACGCCGTACCCTCGCTGATTGCTAAAACTATCAGAACCGGAGGTCAGATCGCGTATATCAAGGTTTGCAAGATCGCCACTTAACTGCGCAGCCACACTCGAAGCGTGCTGAACAAGTGATGACTGCTGAGAACCATCAACGGTAACCTGAACACTGCTTCCTGACGCACCGGTAACGGTGATAATCGCCATATGTTTACCCTCACTCTCAAAGCATCATGTCACAGAAACTAAGGAGACTTCGAAATCCCACAAGCTATGACTCTGGTTAATTTATATCTTGCCCGCTTGTAGAACAAGCAAAAAACAAAAAGCAAGCATTAATAAGAAATTTAAAATCGTTTCATGAAATATGAACATCGTCACAAAGAAAATCAAGCCAAAAAAATATAATGATTGCTTTTTCTTTACATAAAAAAAATCCAAACAAATCTCTCTAATACTCTCGTAAAACCTCTATTCATTACAGGATAACCTCTATAAAAAACCAAAAAAACATATGAAAAGCTTATTTTTATCATTTTTTATTTTTTATTTTTTATAAACAAATTATTAATTATATGTCATGCACTTTACTAACCAGCGAAAAAACCCACTAATTACAAACTCTATTAACCAATCAGGTGCATCTTTTACCCAATGCAGGATCTTTCCACCCAGGCAAACAATATGCTGTCAGATATAAGCAACACTAGTTTTAATTCTTTTTTTTTACATGTGAACCTGGTACCCGGACATGATGACAGTGCTGTTTTTTTGCCATTAATTCATTGGATTCTTGATGCTGCTCAACCTGAGAATCTGGTTCTCATCCATACAGACGAAACAAGCAAAGAAACTCTTCGCAGCACAACACAGGCCAGAAATAACCCTCTGTATATAAAGGAGTGGACATCGTACGAACACTCTCCCGAACTACGCCGCCCTGTCTATTTCTGTGGAGTGCATGGTCAGCTCTCTCCGGCAGCATTCTTAAACTGGGTTAATACACTGACTGATGATGCACTTATTATAATTGAGGGAATAACCTTACCTGGTGTGTCGGAAACATGGCATTTACTTAAGCACTTATTCCCCTCCTTTACCTATGACTATGGCAAAGGACTCGGCCTGCTTACCAGAACATCGTGTATTCTGAGCAAAACTCTTCTTTTTAAGAACGAAAACTCACTCACAGACGAAGAACGTAAAAATAAAATTTCATTTACAAATAAATGCTATTTTTTTTCAGATTACTGGAAAAATAAATTAATAGAGAATAAATTAACAGAAATAGAAAATTACAATAAAGAGATTGAAATTAAAAATAAAATACTTATAAATGAAAATGAAGAAATTATAAAAAAACTATCAACACACAAAGAATCAATTAAAAAAGAAGAAAACAGACCTGAAATATTATCAGCTCATCGCATAAACGAAAAAACAAAAATCAACCCACTCTCAAGGGCCGTTCGCAAACTCCTTCTTCCTCTCCGCTCCCCAGCCCTGAAATCATCATATCAGGCCGAAACCCCGGAGCTCGAGCAAACCGAAACCCGTGCATCACATCATACGGCTGCGGCTCATCATCCGTGCTCGCATATTTTATTTATTGCCGGAGAGCCGGATTCTCCAGGTGTATGGTATCGCTGCATACGTAATGCAGCAGCGACAACGATGGCCGGATACCAGGGCCGCTGGAAACCATGCGCCGAGGTTAACCCGGATGATCTGAAGTGGGCTGATGCGATTGTTTTATGGCGGGTTGAATTCAGCGACCACGTAAAAACTATTATTCAGGTCGCACACGAGTATAATGTTAAAATTATATTTGACACTGATGACATCACCTTTATGCCTTCTCTGGCCCGTACCGATATTATAGATGGCATCCGCACCATTGGCGTCTCAGAAGAGCGACTGGAAGTTTTCTTTCACGACAACTGGCGCACCATGGTTAACGCTGACCTATGCTTTGCACCGACAAACTTTCTAAGTCAGCTGATGCGCGCACATCGTCCGCTGGGCTATACGGTACCTAACACCTACGACACAGCAGCACTGACACTAAGCCGGCTGGCAGCGCGCAAAAAACGTGCTTTTGCTGAAACAGACATCATTCGTGTCGGATACCCCGCTGGCACACCTACGCATCAGCGGGATTTTTTACGCATCGTACCAACTCTTACCGCACTGATGAAAACGATCCCGCATCTGCGCCTGGTGCTTTTTCGTCACAAAGATACACTCAGCCCAACCGTCATCATCAATGAATTTCCCGAACTCAGCCGGGTAGCCAGCCAGATTGAGTGGCGCGATCTCGTCGATTTTCCTGATCTGCCAGCTGAACTGGCACGCTTTGACATTGCGATTGCCCCTCTTGAAGCTGAAAATATCTACTGTAACGCAAAAAGCGAACTGAAGTTTTTTGAGGCTGCACTGGCAGGTGTGCCCTCCGTCGTCTCTCCCACACACCCTTACCGTGAGTGCATAGAACACGGCAAAACCGGCATGCTGGCAGAGACCCCTGAAGAGTGGCATGACGCCCTGTCTCAGCTTATCGAAAATGCTGAACTGCGTGCAACACTGGCACGCAATGCCTATCATAGTTGTCTGTGGCACTTTGGCCCGCAAAAACAGGCAAAACTTCTTAAAAGCATTTTTCACAGCCTGGAAAATGAAGAAGCAGCAACCCAGGAGGCCGAAATACAGCTTGCACGTGGCACCTGCCCTGCCCGCAACCTGCCTGATATTCCGCCCTGTACTTTACTTTATGAGAAAGATGCTCTGATCACATCCGATATAACGGTCATCATCACCAGCTACAACTATGAGGACTTTCTTCTGGAAGCACTCGAGTCTGTCCGCTCTCAGACTATAGAAAACCTTGACCTGATTGTTGTAGATGATGGTTCATCAGATTCCTCCGTCACTCTGACCAGGGAGTGGATGAAGCGCCATTCAGAACGCTTTAACCGCCTTATTTTACTCAAAACGTCTTACAATGTCGGGCTGGGAGGCGCGCGAAACTGCGGTGTTTCCTGGGCTGAAAGTCACTATTTTCTACCACTTGATGCCGATAATCGCCTGCTACCCGAAGCCTGCACAACACTTCTGGCAGCCATGACACCAGTGACAGCCTACGCTTACCCGATACAGCAACAGTTTGGTTCACCTGCAGTACACGCCTTACTGGGAGAAGCTGACTACACCCCCATGCGGCTAAAATCAGGCAATTACATTGACGCTATGGCTCTTATTGGCAAATGGGCCTGGGCAGCCTGTGGCGGCTATTATGTTCAGCGCGATGCTATGGGCTGGGAAGACTACGACCTCTGGTGTTCAATGGCCGAAATGGGCCTGCAGGGCACGCATGTTAAACAGATACTGGCTGAATATCGGGTACACTCCGGGTCAATGACCACTGGTGTGACTGAGAAGGCTGAGCATAAAAAGAAAATTGTTGCACTACTTGAAAAACGCCACCCGTGGATCAGCCTCGTGCAGAAAGAAACCCGGACAACCCGCTAAAATGATAAACCGGACGAGAGCGCGCTACACGCTCTCGTCTAAAAAACCTTATGCCTTTGAGAAAACGCTTCCATAAGGCAGACGTGACTTTGGCAGCTTTGCATTAAAGTCAGCTTCGGCATGATAGCCCAGAGCAACGATGACAGTTGCGGTCAGCCCTTTTTCTGCCAGGCCAAACTCTTTATCAACGATTTCCGCATCAAAACCTTCAACAGGGGTTGCATCAACACCCAGCAAACCTGCTGACAGCAGCAAAAAGCCCTGTGCTATATAAGTCTGCTTCATAGCCCAGGTCTGCACGTCACCTGCTTTCTCATGCACACCAACAAAAAAAGCGCGGCCACCGGCAACAGCTTCACGTGCAGCCTTATCAGCATAACGCCCGTCAGCCTGCTCCCGCTCAAGAACAGTCTCAAGATAAGACGCAGGCAGAGAAGAACGTGAGCACAAAACCACAACATGAGAGGCATTAAGAATTTTGTTCGTATTAAAATCAAAACGCTCTGACGTTGCTTTAGCAACCCGTGCTTTGCCTGCGGCATCATCAGCCACAATAAAGTGCCATGGCTGGCTGTTTACTGAAGACGGACTTAAACGCAAAGCTTCAAACAGCTGATGTGCAATGTCATCAGGAATACGGCGTTTGGCGTCATAGGACTTCGTAGTATAACGCGTCTGAAGAGTTTTAATAAGATCCATGAAACTATTCACCTTTGTTGAACAAAGTGTTGTGACTCTGCCGCTATTTAAGACGCTTCGGGGGCAAGACGTCCCTTATAAGACAATAATACCATCACAGCCCCGAGAAGACCTAAACCCAGACCTGCAGCAGAAACCATGCTGTAGCCATAGCCCCATGACAGTACAGCCCCGCCCAGCGCTGCACCCAGAGCATTGCCCAGGTTAAACGCACCAATATTCACCGATGAAGCCAGACCAGGAGCTGCATGCGCTGCTGTCATGGTGCGCATCTGCAATGCTGGCATCATAGCAAAACTGGCAACACCCCAGACAAGTACTCCCACCAGTGCACCGACAGGCGTACGCGCAGCAAAAGGAAAAGCCAGCATAATCAGACCAAGAACAGGGAACACCACCAGCAATGTACCAACAAGTGATTTATCAGCTGCACGGCCACCAATAGCATTACCTATACTAAACCCAACACCAATCAGCATCAGAGCTACAGTTATAAGCCCAGGCCCTGCTTTAGTAATCTGTTCAAGCATCGGTACAATATAGGTATAAAGCTCAAACATTGCTCCGGCTCCGACGACCGTCACGCCCAGAGCCATCAGCACATTAGGCCGGGTCATCACTTTAAGTTCGGCTGCTGCATCAGGGCGTGGACCGGCCTCCGCAAAAGGCAGGGCAACCAGACATGCCGCGGCTGCAACAAGCCCAAGGACAGAAATAGCAACAAATGCCATACGCCACCCCAGGGTATCCCCCATCCACGTAGCCGCAGGCACACCGAAAATGTTGGCAACTGTCAGGCCCATGAACATACTGGCAACAGCACTGGCCCTGCGGTTTGCGGGAACAAGGCTGGCAGCCTCAACCGCCCCAAGGCCAAAAAAAGCACCATGAGCCATGCTGGTCAGCACACGAGCCAGCAGAAGCTGTGTGTAAGTTGCACTGAAAGAAGATGTCAGATTGCCTACAACATAAAGTAACATCAGCCCGATAAGAGAATATTTACGCGGGTAACGTGCAAGCAGCAATGTGATAACCGGCGCACCGCCCATAACCCCAAAAGCGTAAGCACTGACCAGCCCCCCTGCTGTTGGAATACTGACATGCACACCTGCCGCCAGAACAGGCAGCAGGCCCATGGGGGTGAATTCTGTCACACCAATAGCAAAAGCTCCACATGCCAAAGCAAACAGAGCAAACGCAGAAGAAATTTGTTTTTCAGGCATATAAAATATTTCTAATCCTCTGTCTGGGAGGGTGAGAGACACGCAGGCCTCTGCAGGCTATGTCATACTCTGAAGCATGACATAGCCCGTTATAAAATCTCAGAGAATATATAATAATCAGTTAACAGCGCATGCGGCACAATAGCTTAATTAACTATTATACCCTTCAGGATGTGCCACTCGCCAGCGTAATGCCGTTTCAACAATCTGGTCAATTTCAGCAAAACGTGGGGTCCAGCCAGTTTCCTCGCGCAGTGTCTGTGAATCAGCAACCAGCATCGCCGGATCTCCCTGACGGCGCGGAGCTGGCTCCCAGGGCACCTTTCTGCCGCTCACACGCTCGACAGACTGAATCACTTCAAGGTTAGAGTAACCCTGGCCGTTGCCAATATTATACGCCACACTCCGCTCGTTAATCTGATCAAGAGCACGCAGATGAGCATCAGCCAGATCAGTCACATGCACATAGTCACGTACACACGAACCATCCCGCGTCGGATAATCTGTACCAAATAGTTTCAGTGCCGGTCTGCGGCCCAGAGCCGCGTCAATTGTCAGGGGAATAAGGTGAGTTTCCGGCCTGTGATCTTCCCCCGCACGCCCCTGACTGTCAGCACCTGCAGCATTAAAATAACGCAGGCAGGCACTGTGCAGGCCATAAATATTACCGGCCCAGTGCAGCACCCGCTCAATCATATATTTGCTTTCACCATAGGGTGAACCGGGCTGCACATCTGCTGTTTCAGGAATAGGAGCCGAACGTTCAGGCCCGCCAAAAAGAGCTGCTGTTGAAGAAAACACCAGCTTGCTGACGTCGTTTTTCACACAAGCCTGAATGAGATTTAAAGCCGTAAGATAATTCTGGCGAAAATAACGCAAAGGATCTGTCATACTTTCCCCGACCAGAGAAAGAGCCGCAAAATGCAACACACCCGCCCATGAGCGGCTGGAGACAACTTTTTCTGTCGCATCAGCATCAAGCAGATCAGTATGATGGAACTCAACATCATCAGGCAACGCGCGACGGTGGCCGGTACTAAGATTATCGAGCACCGTCACATCATGGCCAGCATCAAGAAGTGCCAGAACCGCATGACTGCCAACAAAACCAGCACCACCGGTTACAAGATAACGCATCCGTTCATCCTTTATCTGATTGAACAACATGCCTCTTACCTCTGCCCCGCCTCCCTCTTACGAAACGAAGGCAGGATCTTACAGAGTCATGCTGTAAATAACTATTAAACAGTCCGTAGCATGTAATCCCCCGTTTCAGGGAGGTGTAATCGGTGTACGAGCAATCAGATAAGGTGGTTTGCGTAAATTATGCCCGTCATTAAACCCGGGCAGGCGGTTCCACTGGCCGAGTACATAATAAACATGTGTCCTGGTCGCAAAAATACCATCAGGCCAGATAATACGAGGATCGCGGGCAATAACGTCAATTTGTCCATCCGGACTTCTGCGCATGATCGAATCATGCTCTCCCGCGGTCAGATAAATACGATTCCAGGCATCCGTCGCCAGCCCGTCTGTCATCACCTTTTCACCCAGATCAGTAACTGCTGACGCAAGTTTATCATCCGTAGCGGCGGAGTCAGCCAGCAAAGCAGTTGGCAAACTATACAACCTGCGACTTGTAAGAGGGGAGTAATAAAGCGTTTTGCTATCATTACTCAGGGTAATGCTATCAATGCCTCCGATGGGAAAACCAGGGTGATGCGGGTCATAACGCCGCACACGCCCTTCGAGAACTGCCTCGAAGCCTGGTTCTGCCAGAACAGACGGATGATGCGTCAGCACACGCCGTTGCTTACCTGTTGCAATATCAACAATCACCAGACCGGGGGAGGTTCCGAAAGAAGAATCTGCTATATAAACGGTACCGGCTTTACCATGTGTCAGGTCAACCCGCAGGTCATTCATATGACTGTCGGGCAACATAGCCGGCGCGTGAAGAGGGATATTCGCTATCTCTTTACCTGTTTTTACATCAAATCCAACAATTTTTGCCGCACCCGGCTCTATCGGGTGACCAGCAACTTTTCCGTCATCAATCAGCCATAACCGGCCTTTTGTATCCAGTGTCAGGCCATGAGGCGACACCAGCCGCTGCGTAACGGGCAAAGACGTCTCCCGCGTTATATTCTCATCAGGCCAGGCAATAATTTTTCCGTCACGCAACTCTCCCAGCGAAGGTTTGTCATGATCCGTGGCGTGACGGGGAAAAGTGAGGAACACCCTTCCTCCCTCAGTCACCGCGATACCTGAAGGACCAGGCTCAGGCAAAGCGGCAATAATCTCCATCTGCCCTGCAGGCAGTGTGTCTGCCGCAACGCTCACATGAGTGTCCGAACTGGCAGAATCAGCGGCAGCCAGAGCCTGAGAACTTACAGCCGCCATGCTCACAGCAACAAGCAGAGCCTGATAGTGCTTCTTCATTCGTCCAACCTCACCTTAAACTCGTTGCTGTGCATAAACGAAAAGATCAGCCTTCAGAGCGGCCGAAGAATCTTCACATCAATCGGGGCAGCCAGAAGTGGCTCAAGTGTCTGTGCAAGCTCTTTAAAATGAGGCGTTTCAAGGTGGGCCTGAAGTGCTTCACGGCTATCCCACTTTTCGATAAAAACAAATGAATCCGGGTCATCAAGATCCTGATGCGGCACATAAAGATGGTTTGTGCTTTCTGCCCGCGAAGGAACAATGCATGCCTTCATCGCCGCAGCAACAGCAGCACCCTTACCTGGTTTTGCTTTGACAAGTGCAACAACATCAATTTGTGACATAAGGTACTTTCCTTCTCAGCTCATAACGACACTGAAGAACTATAATACCTCGGCTAAAAGAATACAAAACAGCGGCACATCTTACTTCTGTATAAAAATTTTCAAAAATTTTCAAAAATTTTAACCCATTACTATACCTGAAAAAATACTTTAATAACCGACATGGTGCGCCAGAAGATACGCATTGCAGGAATGCCTCTTTCAGATAACAGACCATATTTTTCCGGGAAAAATAACAACGCGAGCAGCTCACATTATAGAAATTTGACGCTGCAATAACAAAATTATGATCTGTTTTGTATAAAAAATAACGAGTGCGTGATTTGATGAAGATTTTTTTTTGTGAAGCAATATAAACACAACACAAACATTGATTTTTATTAATAGTCAAAAAGTTATTTCTATATATAAATTTTTCATAAAAATACCTTTCTGAAATATATTTTTCATTTAGGCTCAGGACTCATTCTTTGAGATAGAAGATGAAGCTTGCAGCGATATGGATTGCGGACA
>NZ_JOPI01000043.1:0-987 GCF_002153695.1 Acetobacter sp. DsW_059 | reverse complement strand
TATTCGTAACCGTTGGCGGCGATGCGTCAGCAGCTACAGCCACATACACCCCGTCAGGTGCAACAGATTCAACAACTATAGCCCTTGGTGATCTGGCTGCATCAGTCGCGTCTAACACCACAGCAGTTGCAGCGGCCGCCACTAACGCATCAGCAGCAGTCACAACAGCTAAAGCTGCCAGCTCAGCAGCAACAACAGCCGCAAGCAATGCAGCGTCAGCACTAAGCGTTGCGAATGCAGCTGTTCCGTCAACGGAAATATTAGATTCAAGCGGTAATCTTGTCGTAAAAACAGGGGCTTTGCGCCTCAATTACGACACGTCAGTTGCAGCAACTGCTCAGGTTCAGTTTTACTCCTCTGGCGGAACTAAAACTGATGGATTTCTGTCATGCGTCGGCGGAACGGGGGCTGGTAACGGCCAGATGTGGCTCGGATGCTCGCAATTAGCCTGCTATGCTGCATTTCCTCTGGGGACGGCCACATTTCCCTTTAGCGGCGCAGTTCTTCAGAGTGCTGTTCAGGTTGTTTCAGACATAAACGATAAAACCATCGTCGGCACGATTGGTAGTTCTGACTACACCGCAGAGACCACAAAACTTCGCACAGCATGGGCCGCTATTTCAGGAGCTGTTTACACTCTGAATTTTAGCACGAACAAACGTAACCATATCGGGGTTATTGCTCAGACAGTTCAGGTTGCATTTACTGCACAGGGACTGGACCCGTCTGATTATGGCCTCTGGTGCTCAACGCCCAAAACCAGGGCGGTTACATCTACTGTTGATGGTGCCACAACCATAACAGAAGAACCTGTTTATGAAGCAGATGGTAAGACTCAGGCAACACAGCAGACAGTTCGCTATGAGGAGCTTCTGTCCCTTGGGATTTTCTGTGAGCGTCTCGAACGTGCTGATCTGGCTGCACGCGTAACCGCGCTGGAAGCTAAATCGACCGCAGCTACTGCTACGACCTCCACCGCTTCCACAA
>NZ_JOPI01000042.1:0-619 GCF_002153695.1 Acetobacter sp. DsW_059 | reverse complement strand
AGAGAAAACGCTCAGTGATATCATTATTGGCATCACCCGAGAGCACCGCATGCGCGAAATGGAAAAAGAGACCGCGAAACGCGGCAACCTTGCCCACGGTTTAAATGGATGGATGCGCCACGAACGTATGGCCGTCGCTTAATCGTCGCAGGTAAAAACTATCAAAGCTCATGCTTCTAATTATGAATTTTAAATTCTTCGAAAAATGACAGAAAACCAGAAAAAACAACGCGGTAGACCGAAAGGTAAAGTCGGACAAGCAACTATGCGTCGCCGGGCGCTGGTTGAGCGCGTAGAAAAGTCGTTGAAATCCAAAGGCAGAACCCCCCTTGAGATTTTTGCTGCCGTGATGGGTGGCGATCTCAGCATTACTGAAATGCAGTTTGAAGCAGCAAAAGCGGCTGCCCCTTACATTCATCCTAAACTCTCGTCCGTGGAAATGAACGCGACTGTAAGACGGCGCATAGAGGATATGTCCGACGATGAGCTTGAAGCGCTCGCAAACTCTGGAGATAGCGCGGAAGAAAGCTAAAGCTGAACTATCCAGACGCCAGACTGCACGTGAAGGCTCTCTCGCGTTCGCTCAATACACAATGCCGGGTTACAGGGTTGGTGCTCA
>NZ_JOPI01000041.1:0-64691 GCF_002153695.1 Acetobacter sp. DsW_059 | reverse complement strand
CTGTTGCGGCAGCCCCGGCTCCTGAGGTAGCTGCTCCTGTTGCGGCAGCCCCGGCTCCTGAGGTGGTGGCTGCTCCTGTTGCGGCAGCCCCGGCTCCTGAGGTGGCTGCTTCTGTTGAGACGGAGACAGAGAGCACACCCCATTCTGTCCATGCCGAGATAAGGATAAGAGAAGCGGCGCCATCTCCGGCAGAGCGGGAGCCGTATCAGGATACCTCTTCTGCATCGCCTGATGTGACAAAAGAGGAGGACGGTGGCGCGTATGCTCCGGCGGATACGTCGTGGTCTTCTGATGCTTCAGAACCTCATCTGCAGCAGTATGAGTATCAGTTTACGGGTGAGCTGAAACAACCGGTTTCTCCGGCTGAGAAGGCTTATGGTGCGTCAGCAATGTCTGCTCAGGCGGGCACTCTGCCTGAGGTTTCTGGTATAGGGCAGAAAATACAGGGTATTGTATCGCTGCTTATCGCGTTTTTGCGCGGGGTGTTTTCCGGAAAAATTTTTCCGTCCAAAGAAAAACGGTCAGATTTTGTTGCACATTTACGTGCATTGTCTCTGAATGGTGGTTTCTGGCGTGTCGCCTGGAGCGCCAGCCTTTTCCTTGCGTTTTGTGTGTTATGCGCGCTCTGGTTCTGGTGGGATGATATTGTTTACTTCTGGCCACCGGCAGGAAGAATATATCAGCCTTATTAAGGTCGCTTTGAAAAACCTGCTTTTCAGCAGGTTTTTTTATGTTTGTAGCTCAGATATCCTGTTGATTTTTACATGTATTTTCCTGCCAGTGTTGCCAGTGTTGCACCCGCTGCAGCAAGGAGCATAAGCATAATACCATCACGAATGAGGCCATCCGGAGTGAGCACATGTCCTGCAATGTCGATATGTGAAGGTATGGCTGATGTTGCAGAGCTGATTATATCTTTAGCCTGCTGATCCAGCGACGCTGTTGCATGGTTGAGAGAGCTGACAGCTATGGGGATAATTTTCCATACCAGGCCGGCAATAAACAGGAAAGGGGCCAGAAGTTCTGCAATCTGCTGCACAAAGTAAAAAATAAAATAACATACAGCCCATATGCCTGTTCGTAAGACGTGTATGGCAAAAGTTGCAGAGAAAAACTTTTGAGCGAAAGAGGAAGGTGCTGAGGCGTGAGAAAGTTTATCGTCAGAGCGCGAATTCATGGTCTGGGCTTTCCTTAAGGCAGCATGGGCATGTCAGTTGGATCTGGTATGCTGTTCAGGTAGTTGAGCAGAAATTCCTGTTAGTATACGAAACAATCCGCATGAAGAACACTGTTGCATTTTCCTGATGCTTTGCAGCGGCAGGCCTGACTGTACAGGTTTTCTGTGAGCACATTTATTTTATTCGCCAAAACGGGCGATATGCGCATCTATGATGGATTGAGCTCTGGCGGTTAATCTGCCTTAAAAAACCACCTTTAAGGTTAAGCAGGTCATGAATTCCCGTTCCGGTACATTATGGTTTGTCAGTAGTGGGCAAACACGAAAAAAACCGTTTCAGGATGCGTTGATTAAAAGCGGTATGAATCTTCACCTGTTTGAGGATGGACGGTCTGCGTTTGCCAGATTTGGTTCGGATATGCCCGACCTGCTGCTGGTTTCTGAGCAGCTTGATGATATGAACGTTGTGGAGTTTTGCCAGAGACTGCGCCTGACAGCCGGGACAAGAAGTGTGCCGGTTATCGTGCTTACCAGCGGAGAAGACACTCAGTTTGAGCGTGACCTGCTTAATAACGGTGCAGATGTCTGTTTTTGCCAGAATACCGATCCGTTATTGCTGGTGTTTCGTATCTGTACGCTTTTGCGTCGTTATGAAGATGATATGCCAGCCAGTGAAGGTGTCAGGTTCAGACCACCTGCCGTTACAGTTATCACAACGCCGGGTAGTGTTGCCTGGTCATGGCGTGGCGGGAAGGCAGAAAGCCAGGATAGCACCAGCCCGTTAATTTTTGAGAGTCTGACCAGCCATGGTTATTTGTTGAGCCTTATAGATGACCCGGCTCGTTTTGATGATATCGGGACCAGTGTAAGCCAGCAGCATCCTGACTGTGTGATTATTGATATGGACAGTCCTCAGTTTGATGGCCTTGAAATGGCGCGTAATTTGCTTTTTGCCCGTGAAATTAACGGACAGTGTACCAGAGTGCTGGGCATGGTAACGCCCGACAGGATGACGATAGAGAACGTAGTCGCGGCTTTTTCTGCCGGGGTTGATGATCTTGTCGGCGCTGATATCGAAACAGATCTGCTTATGGCGCGTATAGGCAGCCTGGTACGGCGCAAAATTTTGCAGGATGAGATGAGGCGTGAGGAAGCTCATGTCGAAAGTGCGCGGGCGCGTATGGCTCTGGCAGATGCTTTACGTCGCGTAAATGCAGATCTTGCAGCAGCCAACCGTAAACTGATTGAGGCACAGGCCAAGCTTGTGCAGTCAGCTAAAATGGCGTCTCTGGGAGAGCTGGCTGCAGGTATCGCACATGAGTTTAATAACCCCCTGGCCTTTGTACTGGCCCATGAGAGTACAGTACAGAAAGGCATAGCCACAGCACTTCAGGCCGTAAAAACCTCAGATTTTGACGGGGCAGAGCTTGCATTAACAAAGAGTAAAGAGCGCCTCTCTGCTTCTCTGGTTGGTTTATCGAGAATGCGCGATCTTGTTGCCAGTCTGCGTCGTTTTTCACGTCTGGAAGAGGGTGAGTTTGCACGTGTAGATGTACCTGAAAGTCTGAAGATAGTCCTGACACTTCTGGCTCCAAAATTCGGGCAGGAAATAAAAGTATTTTGCCATCTGAATGCACCGGCAGAACTTGTGTGTCAGGCTGCATTAGTGAATCAGGTTATTATGAATATTTTAAGTAATTCTGCGGATGCTATTGCTGAGAAAAGAATAAATAATAAAGAAATCAATAATATAGAAAATTATGATGAGATAAATATTTTTTCCTCCCTCGAAGAGGCAACCGAAGGTCGGGAGGGGGAGGATTATGTTATTCGTATTACTGATACAGGGCCGGGTGTTCCTGAAAATCTGAGAGAACGAATATTTGAACCCTTTTTTACCACAAAACCTGTAGGATCGGGAACAGGTCTCGGGCTGGCAACTGCTTATGGGGTTATTAAAGCTCATGGCGGGAGTATTTCTGTGACTGGCGGAGAGCAGGGTAAAGGGGCCTGTTTTGTTGTACGGGTGCCTTATCGGAGCGCTGAGGAGAAGGGCTGTTATGATGAGACCTGAAACGGTGGAGACTACCCCGGCAGCTATTCTTATCGTTGATGATGAGTCTGAAATTCTCGTCGCTCTGACAGATCTGTTTGAAGAGAAATATAATGTGCTCACGGCCGCTTCAGGCGAGGAGGGGCTGGGTATTCTTTCGCAGCGGTCTGATATTGCGGTTATTATTTCTGATCAGCGTATGCCTGGTATGACGGGAGACGGGTTTCTTACACAGGCGCGTCGGCTGTCTTCAGCCGGGGCAATTTTGCTGACAGGCTATGCCGATATACAGGCAGTCGAATCTGCTCTGAATAAGGGGCAGATTTCATTTTTTGTATATAAACCATGGGATCCTGAGACATTATTGTCCATGGTCGCACAGGCCGTAGAGCGTTACCGGCTGGAGAAAGCGCTCAGGCGCGAGCAGGCGTTACTGCGTATTTTGCTTGATAACCTGCCTTTCGGCCTGGCTTTTAAAGATGAGCAGGACCGGTTTGTTCGTATGAATGAACAGATGGCAAGTCAGCTGGGTTGTTCTCTGACAGATGTTCTTGGGCAGCGGGAAGAGGACATCGTAAGCCCTGAGCGACTTGTCAGTCTGAGGGAAGCGCAGAGTGTGCTTGCTGCTGGTGGGCGCGATCAGCAGGTTATCAGACTGAATGATGCTGATGGTAAAACACGCTGGCATGATCTGACGCGTATTTTAATTGGCCAGAAATCGCGTGAAACCTTTCCTGGTGCCGGCCCCGAGCTTGATGAGTATTCTGTTTTTATTGACAGAGATGTCACAGATCTTCTCAGCCTTGATCAGCGCCTGCAGCAGGCACAGAAGATGCAGGCTATCGGTACGCTGGCAGGTGGTGTTGCGCACGATTTTAATAACTTACTAACTGCAATTATGGGGTCACTCGAACTGGTGCAGGAGCTCGATCCTCCAAAAGTGCCAGCGGTTACGAAATTATATGATAATGCCATACAGGCTGCACGACGCGGTGGTGTGCTGACACAAAAGTTGCTTGATTTCAGCCGTCCGCGGCATTTTTCATGCTGTAAAGTCGATATTGTCAGTGTGCTGCGTGAAATGCAGGATTTTGTGGAAGGTTCTGCGCTGCCGTATGACCTGCGTAATATGCTGGGGTCAGAGAGTCTGCAGGCGGCTGAGCGCTTAAAGTCTGTACAGTTTAATTTGCCTTCTGAGCCACTTCCTCCGGTCTGGACGGATATTTTACAGCTTCAGCTTGCTGTTTTTAATCTGTGTATGAATGCGCATGATGCACAGCCAGGCGATGAGCGTATTACAGTATCAGTTTATACGTCAGCACGTTTGCTGGGGCGTGTGTCAGCACAACCGTCTGAGAAGGCATGGGTTGTGGTTCAGGTCGTTGATCGTGGCGTGGGCATGACCGAGGAAACACAGGCCCGTATTTTTGATCCGTTCTTTACGACAAAAGATACCGGACACGGTAAGGGCATGAGCCTGTCTGTTATTTATGGTTTTATCAATTACTGCAGTGGTGAAATTCGTGTCGATAGTGTGCCAGGCGGAGGGACCTCGATAGAGCTCTGGCTGCCCGTTATGACGCAGGACCTGAAGCAGTTTGAAGTGGCTCCTGCTCCTGTTGTGCCTGACAACAGGGAAAGAACAGTTCCTCCGGTATCGCCCTCTGAGAAAAATGGCCAGACCATACTGGTCGTTGATGATGAGGAGAGTGTCAGAGCTGTTACAGCCGGTTTTCTCCGGCATGTCGGGTACACCGTGCTCGAGGCTGATAATGGTGCAGATGGCCTTGCTCTGGCTACTCAGCATAAAGAGATCGCTCTGGTCGTTATGGACGTTATGATGCCAGGCATGAACGGGAATGAAGCCGCACAGAAAATGACGGCAATGAAGCCTGGTCTGCCGGTTCTTTTTGTGACCGGCTATACCGATCCGGGCCTTCTGCCTGATGATGCCCGTGTGCTGCATAAGCCTTACAGGCGGAGTGAACTGCTGGCTGAAGTTAAGGCAATACTTCCCTCGTAGTTTCCCCCTTGTGCTCTGGCAGGGAATCCCTATTTTTTATGATTATGAATAATTTTAAATCAGATTCTTCCTCATACGATCCGGTTGGCTGGCATGGAACAACGATTCTGTGCGTTCGCCGTGGTCAGGATGTTGCCATGGCTGGTGATGGCCAGGTAACGCTGGGTGCAACTGTCATTAAGGGTAACGCCCGCAAGGTGCGTCGCATAGGGCCGGGAGGCACAATTCTCGCTGGTTTTGCCGGCGCTACAGCTGATGCCTTTACGCTGCTCGAACGCCTTGAAGCCAAGCTTGAGCGCTATCCCGGTCAGTTGGAACGCGCCTGTGTTGAGCTTGCAAAGGACTGGCGTACAGATCGTTATCTGCGCCGGCTTGAAGCAATGATGGCGGTGGCTGACAATGAGCATTCTTATACCCTGACGGGTAATGGTGATGTTCTTGAACCTGAAGACGGTATCATCGCCATTGGCTCGGGTGGAAATTATGCCCTGTCTGCGGCCAGAGCACTTCTGACAGTTGATGGTCTGACAGCAGAGGATATAGTGCGTCGCTCAATGAAAATAGCTGGCGATATCTGTGTTTATACAAATCACTCCGTGCGTGTTGAAACACTTTCTGCCGGTCCGGTAAAAGAATAAGGGAGGCAGCGTTATGGAAATTCCGACATTTTCTCCCAGAGAGATTGTTTCTGAGCTTGATCGTTTTATCGTAGGGCAGGCAGATGCAAAGCGTGCAGTTGCTATTGCTATGCGTAACCGCTGGAGACGCTCTCGTTTAAGTGCAGGTATGCGCGAAGAGGTTGTGCCTAAGAACATTCTGATGATCGGCCCAACCGGTTGCGGTAAGACAGAGATCGCCCGCAGACTTGCAAAACTGGCTCAGGCGCCGTTTCTTAAAATAGAAGCCACCAAGTTTACTGAGGTAGGCTACGTTGGGCGTGATGTAGACAGCATCATCAGAGATCTGGTTGAAGCCTCGATCGTCATGGTTCGTGAACTAAAGCGGCATGAAGTGAAGGCTAAGGCAGAGCAGATTGCTGAAGATCGTCTGGTTGAGGCGCTGGTCGGGCAGGGCGCTTCGGCAGAGACAAAGAACAAGTTCCGCACGATGCTGCGTGATGGTCAGCTTGAAGACAAAGAAATCGAGATTTCTGTTGTTGAGGCCGCTCCTTCAGGTGGTGGTGAAATGCCCGGTGTTATGCCAGGTAATGTCATCAATTTTGGTGAAATGATGAAAGGCTTTATGAGCCGTTCACCCCAGCAGCGCCGCCTGAAAATTTCTGTTGCCAGAACTTATCTTGAGCGCGAAGAAGCTGACAAACTTCTTGATAATGAAGCGATTACACAGGAAGCCGTCAGTCACGCACAGAACAATGGCATCGTTTTTATTGATGAAATTGATAAAGTCTGTGCCCGCTCGTCAGAAGGTGGTTCGCGAGGTGGTGATGTCTCTCGGGAAGGGGTTCAGCGTGACCTGCTGCCACTGATTGAGGGGACGACAGTTTCCACCAAATATGGCCCGGTTAAAACAGATCATATTCTGTTTATTGCCTCGGGTGCGTTCCACCTGGCCAAACCGTCTGATCTTTTGCCGGAACTTCAGGGCCGTCTGCCTATTCGTGTTGAGTTGCAGCCTCTGTCACGTGAAGATCTGCGCCGTATTCTGACAGAGCCTGAGCATTCTTTGCTGAAGCAATATATAGCTCTGATGCAGACCGAAGGCATCAGCCTGACTTTTGAAGATGGTGCTGTTGACGCTCTGGCAGATCTTGCCGCAGATATTAACGAGCGTGTCGAGAATATCGGAGCACGCCGTCTGGCGACTGTGCTTGAGAAACTGCTTGAGGAGATTTCTTTCTCGGCACCTGACCGCAGTGGTGAGAAGATCAGTGTACCTGCCTCTCAGGTGACAGAGAAAGTTGCCCCACTTGCTAAAAAGGGTGACCTTAGCCGGTTTATTTTATGATGGATGCTCCTTTTCTTTTGCCTGCCGAGGCTACAGCAGCTGAGGCTGTTGAAGCGATAGGCGATGAGCTGGCTCTGTTTGATGACTGGATGGAGCGTTATCAGTTCATCATAGAAATGGGGCGCAAGCTGCCTGCTTTTCCACAGGAATGGTGTAATGATGCACACCGTGTTCCTGGTTGTCAGAGTCAGGTATGGCTTGAAGCGAAAGAAGAAGCTGGCAGGCTGTATTTTGCCGGGCTTTCTGATGCTGCCATTGTCTCAGGCCTGGTGGCCCTGTTGCTCAGGGTTTATTCAGGCCGTTCACGTGAAGAAATTCTGGAGACAGATCCAAAATTTTTGCGTGACCTGGGGCTTGTGCAGGCATTGTCAACAAACCGGGGTAACGGTGTTGAGGCCATGGCACGTGCCATTCGTTCAGCTGCGGCGCAGACTGCCTGAGTACCCTGTTATAGTATGATAATATAAAAAAGGGCCACTTCCCGAGGGAGGTGGCCCTTTTTTGACAGTCTTATATTCAGCCTGCAGTTTTAGCCTGTAAGCCGGCAAGAACATCAGCTGGGCGGATAGGCTGGTGGCGCAGCCGTACACCAACCGCATTAAAGACGGCGTTGGCAATGGCTGCACCAATAGCCGTTACACCTGGTTCCCCAAGGCCGGTTGGTTTTTCAGTACTTTTTATAAACTCAATGTCAATTTCAGGCGCATCGGCAATACGTATCGGGGTATAATTGTCGAGGTTATGTGCCTGAGGGTTGCCATTAACAATTTCGGTTGATTCAAACAAAGCCATGCTCAGTCCCCACAGAGCACCACCTTCTGTTTGTGCGGCCGCACCATCAGGGTCAACAATTGTACCGGCATCAAGCACCAGCCAGATTTTCTGGCAGGTTACGACACCTGTTTTGCGGTCCACATGCACCTGTACAGCACCGGCTGTCCATGTCGGCATGTTGCGTTCCTGACCAAAGGTCGTGGCAATGCCCAGGGCCGTGTCAGCCGGCAGGTTTGTTTTACCGTAGCCACATTTTTCTGCCAGACGGCGCAAAACATTGGCCTGACGCTCAGCACCGCCAACTGCGTTCGGAGCGCTGCCGGCATTTCTGCCAGTTGCCCTGAGGTGCTCCAGGCGGAACTCAAGAGGGTCTTTCCCCGCATCATGTGCCAGTTCATCCATAAAGGCTTCATAAGCCCAGGATGTCCAGCCTGCACTGACCGAGCGTAGCCAGCCGGGGCGGAATGTCGCTTCAGCCAGGTCATTGCTCAGAGCACGTACCTGCATGGGGCCAACATCGTACCAGTTATCGGCACCGGCAATGGCAAACTGATCATAGGGTTTGCCATCAACGCCTTTTTCCATAAAGGCGGGGGCCATAACTTTTGTCGGCCAGCCGGCAGAAGCATGATGCTGCCAGCTCGTTACGGCCTTCTGATCATTCAGGGCCGCACGAAGTGTCTGCACAGAAGGTGAGCGAAAAGAGTCAAACTGCATGTCATCTGAGCGGGTCAGAATGAGTTTAACGGCTTTGCCACTCAAGGCTTTAGAGATAAGAGCTGCGGCTACGGCATAGTCACCATTCAGGCGCCGGCCAAAGCCGCCCCCCAGCAGGTAGCTGCACATAACGACTTCTTTTTCCGGCACGCTCAGAGCTTTGGCAATGACCGGCAGAAAAAGAGATTGCCACTGGTTGCCACAATGAACTTCCCATTTGCCGTCGTGCAGACGTGCCAGGGCATTCATGGGCTCCATGGTGTAATGCATGACAGAAGCACAGGTGTATGTTTGCTCAAATACCTTGCTGGCAGAAGAGAAAGCTTTATCTGTGCCGGGGTCATTAAAAACATAAACGCCGCCGTTTTTGTCGGCAATCTGTTTACGGCCGTAATCAATAATGTCCTGTTCAGAAACAGAGGCTGTTTTGCCAGGAGCCCATGTAACTTTCAGTGCATCCGTTGCACGAATAGCAGCCGGGTATGATGAGGCAATAACGACAACCCAGCCAGGTACAGTGTCTGAAGGGTCTTCGATAACGATGTAGCGTTCGTAGCCTTTAACTTTTTTCGCGCCGCTTTCATCAACCGACAGAACTCTGGAGCCGTAGCGGGTGGGCGGCAGTTTAGGGCGTGCATACACCATCCCCTCAAGGGTGGCATCAATACCGTAAATAGCCTGGCCCGTGGTTTTGGCCGGGATATCAAGCGCTTTAACGTCTTTGCCGATCAGGCTTTGTTTTGATACGGGCTTAAGAGGCAGTTTGGCCATTTCTTCAGGTGTGAAGGTGCGTGTCGGGTGCGCCTTCTGAACAATGTCACCGTAGGAGATAGATTTGTTACCTGCGATAATCTGCCCTTTTCGTGCGATACACTGAGCAGGGGATACGCCAAGCAGCTTCGCACCCTCTTCAAGCAGAACGGTTCGGGCAGCAGCCCCTACCTGACGGAAGAGATCCCACGTCATCCATACAGACCACGAACCACCTGTGACCATCAGCCCCCATTTCGGGTCTGTATCAACCTGGGTGATCTGTACCTTGCTCCAGTCCGCTTCCATTTCATCCGCCATGATGCGGGCAAGAGCTGTGCCAACGTGCTGGCCCATTTCGGCGCGGATGATATTGATGTTGATCTGGCCGTCAGGTGAGACAGAAGACCAGATAGTCGGCTCAAAAGCACCGCTTTCAGGCGCACCATCTGCAATAGGATAGATCTGACTGGCGCTGGCCTTACGGGCAAAGCCAAATAAGAAAGCTGAACCGGCAGATGTCAGTAAAAAGCTGCGTCGCGTTGCTTTGAGTCCGTCTGCGCGGTCCTGCTGCATGGCAATACGTTCAAGTTTACCCATGAGATGGTGTCTCCTCACGTGCCGCAGCGGCAGCCTGTTTGATTGCTTTACGAATACGAAGATAAGTCATGCAACGGCACAGATTGCCAGCCATGACGCCATCAATCTGTTCATCGGTTGGGTCAGGATATGTTTTTAACAGGCAGGCAGCCTGCATGATCTGACCAGACTGGCAATACCCGCACTGAGGCACCTGAATATCACGCCAGGCTTCCTGCACAGGGTGCTGGCCCTGTGGGTCGAGCCCTTCAATCGTGACGACTTCAGCTTCGATTACGGAGCTGACAGGTGTAATGCAGGAGCGTGTTGACTGACCGCCAACATGCACGGTGCAGGCACCGCACTCGCCAATACCACAGCTGAATTTGGTGCCGGTCAGTTTAAGTTCATCACGCAGCACCCACAGAAGAGGGGTATCTTCAGGCACATCGACGGAAACGTACTGGCCGTTGAGTTTGAATTTGATCATTGTGTCGCTCCGTGACTGCCTTAGTGAGAAGAATTGACCGGAATAGTCTCAACAGTTGCACGTGCGGCAGCTGCTTTCTTTTCCAGATCTGTCCATGGTGGCAGTGTTGTGCGCGTGCGGCGCAGGTAGGCGGCCAGTCGTGCCATATCTTTATCAGAGAGCGCATTGTAAAAACTTGGCATAACAACGCCTGCCTGGCCTTCTTCAGCGGTGAAACCACGCAGGATGGCCTGATAAAGGTTTGTTGGTTCGTCAAGCCAGAGGGCGTTATTTAAAGCGAGTTCAGGCCTGCCTGAGGCTGGTGTCGGGGCTGAATTATAGTGACAGCCGGCACATGCTCCCTGGTAGAGCTTGGCATCCGGGTCAACGACCGGATGGGTCAGGTCGACAGAAGACTGATTCATAGCCAGAGCAAGCGCATCTTTATCATGTTTTGCGCGTACAGCAGCATTATCAACAAAAGCGAAATAGTGCGCTATGGCATGGACATCCTCTTCCGGAACTGTGGAGAGGAAGCGGTGAGGAACAGGTGACATGGGCCCGCCGGCTGATCCATGCAAAGGCGCGACACCGTTGCGCAGATAAGCATACAGCTCATCTTCGTTCCATGTGGTGGGTGTCGGGTTGTTTGCATTAAGTGGCGGTGCGATCCAGCCATCCACTACAGCGCCATCATAAGTTGAGCCGCTTTTTTCTGCGCCCATTAAGTTACGTGGTGTATGACATGACCCGCAGTGAGCAACGCCTTCGGCCAGATATGCACCCCGGTTCCATAATGCGTCATGTGTCGGGTCGGGCTGATAAACACCCTGTTTGAAGAACAGGAGTTTCCACCCGGCCTGCAGCAGACGGATATTAAGCGGGAAAGGCAGCTCGTTTGGCCGGTGTGTCAGATGCACGGCGGGGCGTGTCATCATGTAAGCATAAAGATCAGAGATGTCCTGATCAGTCATTTTTGTGAAATGGTCGTATGGGAAAGCAGGAATAAGGTTGCCCCCATCACGGCTGATACCCCGGTGCATAGCCCGGCGGAAAGCCTCTTCTGACCATTTACCAATACCGGTCTGCGGATCGGGTGTAATATTAGATGTATAAATAGCCCCGAAAGGGGTTTTCATCTGGTAGTCACCGGCAAATTCGGGGCCGCCACCCAGGTCAGTGCGGGTATGACATTCCGCACAATAGCCTTCAGCGGCGACAATGCGGCCGCGTTCAACCTGTTCAGCTGAAAAGCTTGAAGCTGCGGGAGGGGTGATGTCAGCGATAGCAGGATGCCAGGCGTAGGCAAGAAAACCTAGTCCTCCAAGGAGACCGGCTCCGGCTATTCCAGCCAGGAAGATACGTTTTTTCACTCTGATCCTGCTCCTGTTATATCAGATTAAATAAGTGCGTGCACAGAAAACGCCTGTTGCATCGTTTTCCGTAACATTCTGACACAGACATAGTCTGGGATTGTGATGTGCTGTTGTTTCGCATTGTTAAACAAAGCTGGGGGCAAATGTAATCTGGGGCGCAAGATAGCGGATGATTACAGGATAAAAAAGACTTATTTGGTACTTAAGGAAAATTAAATACGATGTAAACTTTTGTATTTAAGATGATGATATTTTTCTTTTTTTAGTAAAAATTATGAATATTTAAAAAGTGGCACTGAGTGTCATAAAAATAGCCATTACCTGGATGTTAAGAGTCAGGCAATGGCTAAGAAATTTTAAAAAATACTTTTCAGTCAGGCGTGGTGTTAGTGCTCAAGCTGAAGTAGTGTTTTGCGCACGCCGTGTGACTGTATGCTCTTGCGAAGATTGATTACTTCATTTGTGAAGTCCGGATACTGGGCAAGGTCCCACCCTGAAAAAACTGGTATTGTCAGACCTGCTTTGAGATCATGGCTCAAAATCAGTTTTTGGGTGGCATCTGTCAGCTCAGGTTCAGAGAAGCTATAGCTTTTTTTACTGTCAGTGGTGCCCCGCAGATATTCAAGGAAACAGGCTGTGCCAAAAGCCAGCCTTTTATGGTTTTTTCCCGCTTTAAGAATGCCTTTTACGGTATCTGTCCAGAAAACAGGCAGCTTTGATGCGCTGTCTGAGGCAATGCGTAGCAGCTGGTCGCCTACAGCCGGATTGCGGAAGCGGTTAAGAACCTGGCTGGCGTAGTCCGCGAGAGAGACGTCAGATGGTGGTGTGATAAACGGCGATGCATCCTGGGTCAGAAACTGCTCAAGTAAGGTGAGCAGGGCTGTGTCTTTCATCGCCTCAGGTACTGTGTCGTAATCCATAAGCAGGCCGGGCAGGGCCAGCATTGAATGCGATGCGTTGAGCATGCGCAGCTTGACCTGTTCATAAGGCTCAACATTTTTTGTAAACTGTACACCGACGGTTTCAAGTTCAGGGCGACCTGCGCAGAAGGAATCTTCAATGACCCACTGTGTAAAATCCTCTGCGAAGAGAGGCATCTGATCATCAATGCCGCTGAGTTTATTCAGTCGTTCTTTGTCTGCCCCGGAGACGGACGGAGTAATGCGGTCAACCATGGTTGACGGAAAGGTCACGTTTTCACTGATCCATTGACCTAAAGCCGGATCTTTTGCTGTGGCATAGGCACAAAAAGCTTCGCGGGCTACTTTGCCGTTGTCGCGCAGGTTGTCGCATGTCATCACTGTGAAAGGGCCGGTGCCGTTGTCGCGACGCAGGCGCAGGGCCTCAGTTACGAGGCCAAAAGCTGTGTGAGGCACCTCACGCTTCAGGTCCTCGGCAATGGCAGGTGTGTTGAGCATAAATTTGCCGTCTGCATCTATATTATAGCCGCCTTCGGTAATGGTCATGCTGACAATTTTAATGGCGGGGTCTGCCAGGCGCTGAATGGCAGCGGAGCGATCTTTAGCGGCCTGTACATATTCTGTTATGGCGCCCAGAACTCTGGTGGTGTGGCTGCCGTCAGTTGAGAATTCCGTCAGTGTATAAAGGCCGTCCTGCCCGGCCATAATGCCGGCTCGACGGGTTTCGCGTTCGTTATCGCGCAGCCCTATGCCGACAATAGCCCAGTTCTCCTGTCCGGGGCGGGCCAGAACGCGGTCGATATACAATGCCTGATGCGCACGGTGAAAGTTACCAACGGCGAGGTGCGCAATGCCAGGGGTAACCTTTTTGCGGTCGTACCCAGGGGTAATAACCTGTGAGGGGAGCTGGCTGAGTGTGGCGCTGGACAGGGAAATCATGTGAGTGGCAAACCTCGCTTATAAAGTTACGCTTCATGCTGCGGAATGCATGAATCTCTGGTTGTCTAAAGCCTGCAAAAGAGAGCGTATCATCAGATGCAGGTCAGAGCCATGGGAAAGGCGGCAGGTGCAGGGATAGTCCGCATTGTGCCGTGATGCAGCAGGGCAGGAGTGTGTCTGATTGCCCAGGTGAAGGGCAGGCTGCATCTCTCTGATGGCTCATTTTCTCCATAAATTCATTTGAATGGTAGCTTGTAAATTAACTTAAACTCAGCTATGCACGCGACTTCAGATTACACGCGTCCGGGCCTGTGTGGGCATGCCTGGCCGTGTTCTGCTGTTTTTTGCTGATATAACAGCGATAACAAGTTTTCATGGAGTAGTGAAATGCCCAAAATGAAGACCAAGTCATCGGTTAAAAAGCGGTTCAAAATCACCGCAACCGGTAAGGTGCTTGCTGGCCCATGTGGTAAACGCCACGGCCTGATTAAGCGTCCGCAGAAAATGAAACGTACCAACCGTGGTCCTCAGACAATGACACCGCAGGATGGTCGTACAGTTAAACAGTGGGCGCCCTACGGGCTGGTTTAAGGAGCATCTGAGATATGGCACGTGTAAAACGCGGTGTAACAAGCCACGCCCGTCACAAAAAAGTCCTCGACCTTTCAAAAGGTTTTCGTGGCCGGTCCTCAACAAACTATCGTATTGCTATCGAACGTCTTGAAAAGTCGCTTCAGTATGCATACCGCGATCGTCGTAACAAAAAACGTGAATTCCGCGCTCTGTGGATCCAGCGTATCAATGCAGCTGTGCGCGAGCACGGCCTGACCTACAGCCGTTTTATCAATGGGCTGGCAAAAGCCGGCATTGAAATCGACCGTAAAGTTCTGGCTGCTGTTGCATTTGACGATGCAGCAACATTTGCTGAAATCGTTAAAAAAGCTCAGGCTGCTCTCGCTGCCTGAAGTGTGCTGAGCACTGATGATTTTCAGGAAAGGTCGCCTCCCGCAGGCGGCCTTTTTTGTTTTAAGGGGTTTCCTCATGCTGGCGGAGAGGATATTGCCCTGTAAACTATTTTTCTCCTCGCGTGAGGTTTCATGAACGACGATCTTGAGATTTTCCGGCAGAGTGTTCTGTCAGAGCTGGCTGAGGCTGCAGACCTTAAGGCATGGGATGCCGTCCGTGTTGGTGTGCTTGGTAAGTCAGGGCGCCTGACGACCCTGCTCAAGGCGTTGGGGAAGATGCAGCCTGAAGAACGTAAAGCCCGGGGTGCTGCCCTTAACCGCCTGCGTGATGAGCTTAGCCGTGCAGTTGAAGCACGCGGACAGGAGCTTGAGGCTGCAGCACTCGAAGCCCGTCTGATTGCTGAGCGGGTTGATGTTTCTCAGCCGCCACCAGCGTCACCGCGTGGTGCGATTCATCCCATTTCCCGTGCGGTTGAAGAGATGACCGCTATTTTTGGTGCAATGGGCTTTAGCGTTGCAGAAGGGCCGGATATTGAAACCGACTGGCATAACTTCTCCGCTCTGAATACGCCCGATCATCACCCGGCTCGTACTGATCACGATACGTTTTATATTGCACCGTCACCTGAGCTGGATGTGACGCATGTTTTACGTACGCAGACCTCAGGTGTGCAGATCCGCACAATGTTACAACAGCAGCCTCCGCTGCGGGTTATCTGCCCTGGGCGGACGTATCGTGCTGACCATGATGCAACTCATTCGCCTATGTTTCATCAGTGCGAAGGGCTTGTGATCGGTAAAGATATTACACTGGGGCACCTGAAAGGCTGCCTGATCGAATTTTTGCGGGTTTTCTTTGGTAAACCTGATCTGCCTGTGCGCTTTCGCTCTTCTTATTTTCCGTTTACTGAGCCCTCGATGGAAGTTGATATCGGCTGGTCACGCCGCACAGGTGAAATTGGCGGCGGTGAAGACTGGCTTGAGGTGCTGGGGTCGGGCATGGTGCATGCCCGCGTGCTGGCAAACTGTGGCCTTGACCCGCGTGAGTGGCAGGGCTTTGCTTTCGGCATGGGTATTGAACGCCTGGCTATGCTGAAAAACGGTATTCCTGATCTGCGCTCATTTTATGAGAGTGATATTCGCTGGCTGCGTCATTATGGCTCAGACCCGCTTGCGCCAGCCTTACTGCATGAGGGCGTGTGAGTTATGAAATTTACGCTATCCTGGTTGTATGACCATCTTGATACTTCTGCCACGCTTGCCGAAATTTGTGCCAGACTGAACCAGATTGGCCTTGAGGTTGAGAGTGTTGAAAATCGTGGCGCAGCGGTTGCACCCTTTCTGACAGCGCGCATTCTTGAGGCAGAGCGTCACCCCGATGCTGACCGTTTGCAGGTCTGTCGTGTCGATGCCGGTCCAGGGTTTGAAAATGTGCAGGTTGTGTGTGGTGCGCCTAATGCCCGCGCTGGTCTGCCGGTTATTTTTGCACCACCTGGTACTTATGTTCCTGGTCTTGATATCACTATTAAGGCAGGCAAAATCCGTGGTCAGGCGAGTGGGGGCATGCTGTGCTCTCTGCGTGAGCTGGGTCTGGGTGAAGAAAGTGACGGCATTGCCGAGCTGCCGGATGACACGCTGCCAGGTCAGTCTTATGCCGATTTTGCCGGGCTCGATGATGTGGTGATTGATATTGCCATTACACCCAACCGGGGTGATGCTCTGGGTGTGCGGGGTGTTGCACGCGACCTCGCCGCTGCAGGTCTTGGTAAACTTCGCCCATGGCTGGCATCAGCTGTGGAAGGTACATTTACCTCACCTGTTGTGTGGGAAAATACCAATCTGCCAGCCTGTCCGCTCGTTCTGGGGCGTACTGTTAAAAATGTTAAAAACGGTCCAAGTCCTGAATGGCTGAAGCGTAAGCTTGAAAGTATCGGGCTGCGTCCGGTCTCTGCGCTGGTCGATATTACCAACTATTTCTGCTTTGACCTTGGTCGCCCGCTTCATGTGTTTGACGTGAATAAAGTTGCCGGTGGCCGCCTTAAAGTCTGTCAGGGTGCGGGTGAGACATTCCGTGCGCTGGACGGGCAGGACTATATTGTGACACCGGATGACTGTGTTATCACCGATATTAACGGTGTGCAGTCGCTGGCTGGCATTATGGGGGGAGAAGCGTCGGGCGTCAGTGATGAAACAACTGATGTATTTATCGAATGCGCTTTATTTGACCCGGTCCGTATCGCTTTAAGTGCACGCAGAGCCGGTGTTTCCTCAGATTCAAGCTACCGGTTTGAGCGTGGTATTGACCCTGCATTCCCGGTTGCCGCACTTGAAGCTGCAACCCGTATGATCATGGATCTGTGTGGCGGAGAGGCCAGTGAGGTTGTCTCAGCGGGTGAGGCTCCGGCCTGGCAGCGTGAGGCAACATTACGTTTTGCACGGGTGCGTGACCTTGGTGGTCTTGATGTCGCGGCAGATGAGAGTGTTGCTCTGCTTGAAAAGCTGGGCTTCGAGGTGCAGGAACGCAATGAGACAGAGGTACGCGTCAGTGTACCATCATGGCGTAATGACATTGCTCAGCAGCCGGTCTTGTCGCAGGGGCAGGAGCTTGATGCAGCACTCGCTACAGCGGCTGCTCAGGGTGTTGCTCAGATTGAAGCTGAGAGCGACCTGATTGAAGAGATACTGCGTCTCAAAGGGCTTGATAGTATTCCCGCAGTTCCTTTGCCGGCCCTGAGTGTTGTGCCAGCGACAGCGTTAACACCAAAACAAACCCGCCTGGCCCGTGCAGGTCGTATCCTTGCAGTGCGTGGCCTGGTTGAAACGGTTGGGTTCTCGTTTGTATCCCATGAGGAGGCTTTGCGTTTTGGTGGTGCGCCTGAAGCTCTGCGCCTGCTGAACCCGATTGCATCTGACCTTGATCAGATGCGCCCGACCCCGCTGGTTAATCTGGTTGCAGCCTTGCAGCGTAACAGTGCACGTGGTCGTTCAGATATCGGTCTTTTTGAGGCAGGCCCGGCATTCTCTGCTGAGGGGCAGCAGATGGTTGTTGCTGGTGTGCGTGGCGGACATACCCCACGTTACCCGGGACATGAAAGTCAGGCTGTCTCTTTGTGGGATGTAAAGGCCGATGCGCTTGATGTTCTGACGCAACTTGGTGTTTCACCTGATGCGCTTAGTACGGTTGCAGATGCACCTTCATGGTATCATCCGGGGCGTTCCGGTTTGCTGTGCCAGGGGCCTAAAACAGTACTGGCCTGCTTTGGTGAGCTGCATCCTTCCATACTGCAGGCTGCAGGCATTGATGTGCCGGTTGTTGCCTTTGAAGTGTTTATGGATCGTCTGCCAGAGCCTAAAGTGCGTAAAAAATCTGCACCAAAGCTGTCAGCATTTCAGCCGGTTCATCGTGATTTCGCCTTTGTGGTGAGCAGGGATGTGCCATGCGAAAACCTGCTTAAAGCAGTGCGTAACGCAGAGCGTAATCTGATTGTCGCAGTCAATCTGTTTGACCTTTATGAGGGGCCGCATGTACCCGAGGGTCATCGTTCAGTCGGGATCGAAATTGTATTGCAGCCTGTCGATAAAAGTCTGACAGATGCAGAAATTGAAGCTGTTAGTGAACGTGTTGTCGCTGCGGTTTCTAAAGTCACAGGTGCAGTTCTGCGTTGAGACTTTAAATTTTCACTACTGAAACAGGGCAGCACCTCAGGGAGATTATTTTTCTCCTGAGGTGCTGCTTTTTTCTTTTTTAGGTCCAAGGGAGCGTAAGGCGCGCCTGACAATGCGACGGGTGGCTTTATTCTCCGGGGCTTCTTCTGTCCATTTCCAGCAGAGAGCCGTTACCCACTCAGGCTGATCTTTTGCGGCGTCATTCAGCCAGTTGGCCACTGAATCCTGGGCATAACGTGTGGTTTCAGCACGCATGGGTTCAAGCAGAGGCAGCCCCTGTTCAGGGTTTTCTCGCAGTGGGCGAATATGCTGGCACCATACGCCCCTGGGGCGTAGCACCTCAACAGCAAAACGGCGAATATTAAGGTCGTTATCCGCAGTCCATGGGGTCAGTGCTTTAATCGACTGAGTGAGTGAGGCTGCAAGGCAGGGGCGGGCCGCGATCCATGCCCATTCACGCACAGCAAAATGCGGGTCTGCGGCAAAAGGGCGAACAATTTCAAGGAGCGTTTCGGGCGTATCGTTTTTATAATGACTGATCAGCCCGAAAACAGCAAAGCCACGCACAGTGTCGCTGACGTGGTGGCTCAGTCTGTTTAGCAGGGGTATGCCGCCATCATTATTCAGAGCGGCAGCACATAAGTGCATTTTTTCTATAAAGCCGGCTTTGTCGGGTAAAGGCCTGGCACGGTTGTCTGTCAGGGTGTTGAGAAGTAAAGAAAAATCAATTTGCAGAGCATGCTGGAGTGTCGGCGCGGCCTCTTTTCCTTCAGACAGATTTTTGCGCTGTTCCGGGCTGATCATGACGCGCGGCATATTTTCTCCTTTATCTGCATAGTGTTCGTACAGTTATTCACGATGCTCAGAGGATTATCCTTAAATTGTCCAGAACTTCATCCACAGATTCTGTGGATAAACTGAAAATTTCAAAAAAGAGCGCATGGCAGGAAGAAGTGAAAATACTCAACAAAATTAAAATGGTATTTTTATTTCAATGTAGCCAGACCTGTGAAAATAAAAGCTGATTAACAGGTGTATAAAAAAAATTCTTTAGTCTTGGTGAGGTGATAAGAACGGTTTTTTTTTCAATAAGAGGAGCAACGGGACTTTGAGCCATAACCATGCGGTCGATTGTGCGCCATAATGTTTCAGTTTCCTCTGCTGTGAGGTTTGAATCTGTTTTGACCTGGTCGATCAGTCGCTGGATATCAGGGTTACAAAAGCCGGGGATATTGATTGAATTGTCTGAGTCTGGATGAAAATTTTCACATCCCAGCAGGGTATCAAGAAAATTGGAGGGAGAAGGATAGTCAGTCGCCCAGTCTTTGAGGGCAATTTGCACATGATTTGCTGAATTTTGCATGTAGCCTGAGGCCACGGCTCTGTTAAGCGGGCGAAGGGTTGCTTTGTATCCAATATGTTGCAGCATATCGCGTATCCAGGCGCCCATTGCCATCTCAACACTGGTATCGGCAGTAATGAGCGTGACGGCTTCTCCGTAGGTGCCGCTCTCTCTGACTAACTGTTGTGCTTTTTCCAGGTCGGGGCTTTTCCACTCTGTTACAGGTGCATCCGGTGAAGCCGCTTTGCTGTAAAAACAAAAATCAGTTGCACCGGGCAGTGCGGATGGCACCATACCGCAGATGGGTCTGGCTATACCCGGCCCCCCGTAAAAAATGACCATTGCTTTACGGTTAACGGCATAATTTACAGCCTGACGTGCTTTGAGGCTGTTAAATGGCGGGATATTGACGTTCATGGCCAGAAAATACATGGCGGCATGCGGCATGACATGGGTGTTCTGTGCATAATGGCTGCCAAGTTCACCCAGGCGATCCATAGGGATGCTCTCTGCCATCCAGTCATACTGGCCATTCTGCACTGCCGTTACGGCAGTCTCATCAGGAATGCCAAAGCTATATTCTATCGCATCAGGGTAGGCTTCTGGCTGAGCCTCAGCACTCCATTGTCTGAAGTATGGATTACGTTCAAGCTTAAGGCTCTTATTGGGATCGTACGCAGTGATACGGTAAGGCCCGGTTGAGGGCAGGGGTGTGTTGCCGGTATCATGGTCAGGGGCATCGGCAGGCAGAATGACAGCGTGTGTAAAAGCCAGTTTCTGGAGGAATTCGTTGTCAGGGCCCGTCAGGTGAAAGGTAATGGTGCGATGAAGAGGATCATCCGTAATGCCTGCGCTGAGTGTACAGGTCACTGGTGTTTTCAGGCACAGATCAGCGCCGGCTATGACTGAGTAAAAAGACCCGGCGGATGGTGACCCGACTTTAAAAATACGTTGAAAGGATGCTTTAACGTCAGCTGTTGTAACTGGTTTTCCGTCTGAGAAAAAAAGGCCGGGGCGGAGTGTAAAGATATAGGTCCGTCCGTTATCCTGTACGACAGGCATATTTTCTGCCAGATCAGGCACGACTATATTACCATCAGGTCCTTGTGCTTTTTTGAAAGTTGTTAACCCGTCATACACGTTAGCAAATAAATTAATGTACTGGCTGCTGTAATTAATCTGAGGGTCGAGCGTTCCCCCTGATGCGGCAGCAGCTAATCGCAGAGTTCCGCCTCTGTGTACGACATCATATGGCCGAGGGGTATCAGAGAGAATTTCTGCCCGACTGCTGGTTGCTGTCGTGACAGCGCAGAATAAAATGAAGATGAACAGGGATGTCACTGAGCGCAGTGTAGTTCCTGGCGCGCGCAGTAACGTATCGCTATTCACCATCATATATCCCCTATGATTTCTGACCTGCCTGAGTGGGTGCAGGGGTAACAGCTGTCGGGTTTGACGGGCGTGCATAATCCGGTGGCTGGTACCAGGTCGGGGTGCGTCGCCCGTGATGGGAGTGCGGGTGGTATGCATTGTCAGACTGAAAGCTGCTGCAGGCTGTCAGAGTGATGGAGAAGGTGAGAGCTGCCAGGGCAGGAAATATTTTCATGAAGGCACACTACCAGAGAGAGAAAATAAAGACGATAACCGCTGATATTGTGTTGATCGCCGGGCTCTTGTTTGTATGATGTTATTTAAGGAATATGATCCTGCAATGCCAGACTGTATGTTATCTGCCGTCACGTGAATTTGTTACAGGATGTGACATAGCTGCGTTACGGGGAATGATGGTTGCATAATCGTGTATAGTTATTTTTTATCTTACCAACTCTTTGAGACGATAATTAAAAAAGTATGAAATTACCAAAATTCCATATTTCATTTTAATGTCGTAACTGGCATGTAGTGAATATAAAAAATAGTTTTTGACGGAAAGGACAGGAATAGAATGGCAGTCACTGGTCTTGCTGCGGTACTGCTTGCTATTGGAGTATTGTTTGTTGTTGTAAGTGCTGTTCAGCCAATTGCGCGTAAGCTTGAATTATCTGAAACAGTATTGCTGGCTATTGTTGGTATTATTATCGGCAGTGTTGCTGATTTTATTTTGCGTAATTCGCACCTCGCAGCATTGAGTGGTCTGGCTGAAATGATGCTGGACTTTCCCATTAACAGTGAAGCCTTTTTGTTGATCTTCCTGCCCATGCTGGTGTTTCAGGGGGCTCTGGCGATCGATGTGCGGCGTCTGGCGCACGAAACGGGTACAGTGCTTTTGCTGGCTGTTGTGGCCGTTGTTGTCTCAACGGCGACGATCGGGTTTGCGCTTAAGCCGTTTGCTGACATGCCGCTGGTTGTTTGTCTGCTCCTGGGATCTATCGTTGCAACCACAGATCCTTCAGCCGTTGCAGGTATTTTTCGTGATATTGGTGCCGCAACACGTCTGACCCGCCTGGTTGAGGGGGAAGCCCTGCTGAATGACGCGGCTGCTATTTCTATTTTTTCTATCCTGTTGCCATCTATTACGCTGCATCATTCCATTCATCCTGGTGAGGCTGTTGTTTCTTTTCTCGTCTCGTTTGTCGGGGCCCTGATCGTTGGTATTATCTTTGGCCAGCTGACGCTGATGATGATTACGATTTTAGGGGGATCTTCAGCGGCAGAAATTACCCTGACAGTTGCTCTGCCTTATATGGCTTACATTGTCTCTGACGAAATGCTTGGCGTTTCAGGTGTCGTGGCAACCGCTGCGGCGGGCCTGACACTGTCAATGTATGGCCCTTCGACCTTCAGGCCGCAGACCTGGCTGTTTATGAACCAGCTCTGGCAGCAGCTTGTTTTCTGGGCAGGTTCACTGGTGTTTGTGCTGGCATCAATGTTTGTGCCGCACCTGCTGGTTGGAATTACCTGGTGGGATTGTGTACTGGTGCTGATTGCCAGCGTTGCGGGCCTTGCTGCGCGTGGTGCTGTGGTGTTTGGTTTGCTCCCTGTGCTGGCGATGACCAAGCTTTCCCCTCCGGTGCCCGTACCCTTTAAAATAACAATGGTGTGGGGCGGTCTGCGTGGTGCTATCACGCTGGCCCTCGCACTGGCGGTTACTGAAAATGAGCACGTCTCTGCTCCGGTTGCCCATTTTATTGGTATTATCGCGACAGGTTTTGTGCTGATCACTCTTTTGCTTAATGGTACGACACTTCGTTCCCTGGTTCTGTTTCTCAAGCTGGATAAGCTGTCTCCTATTGATGAAGCTTTGCGCCATCAGATTTTGAGTATCGGCCTTGACCGTGTGTGCGATCGGGCTGCCAGAATGGGGCAGGAGCTTGGTTTTTCAGAAGATTCAACTCGCCCTGTATTACAGCAGATTGACCGCCGCGCGCATGAAGAGCAGCTGGTGAATGAGTTCGATACAGCTTTATCTGATATTCAGCGCGTAAACCTTGCGCTTATTACTATAGCCAGTCAGGAGCGGTCCTTATTGCTGGATCTGTTTCGTATTCAGGGACTTTCACGTCGTGTGATGGAAACCCTGCTGCGTAGTAGTGAAGCGGCTATTGATGGTGCGCGTCTTGAAGGGCGTGCTGGCTATGTGCGGGTTTTGCGTCGCAGACTCAGCCCATCTGTGCGGTTTAAACTGGCTCAGATAATTCATCAGAGGCTGCATCTCGACCGTCCCTTAATGTTATGTATGGCCAAGCGTTTTGAAATGCTTATGGTCGCGCATTTTGTATCTGTTTCTCTGACCCGTTTTATGAAAGAGCGCATGGAGCCCACTCTGGGGCCGCGTGTTGGTGAAATTGTGGCTGAGGTTTTACAACGTCAGCGCAAAATGCTTGATGAAGCGGTGGAGACTTTGCGCCTTCATTATCATGGTTATTCAGAGGCGCTGGAAAGCAGAATTTTCAGGCAGATCACTCTGCGTCTTGAAGGGGAAGAGTATGATTCTTTGCTCGCAGAATCCCTGATTAGTGAAGAGCTGAACCGTGAACTGGTGACAGAGCTTGAGCGTCGCCGTAGTCGCCTGCAAAAACCTCTGAGCTTTAACCTTAAGAGCGGAATTGAAAGCCGCCTTAAAAGTGCGGCCATTTTTAAAGGCCTTCCCGGGGCAGAGTTGCATGACCTCGCAACGACAACGTCACTGCGGTTTGTTGCGCCTCATGAGCTGATCAGTAAGCGTGACCGTAAAGTGCGTACGGTTTATTTTGTGAGCGCAGGTCTCGCCGAAGCTCATGTCGCTGAACGTGATATTTATTATAGTGCCGGTGATCTGATTGGTGCTTTAGAGGTTTATCGTAATGAGCGGGTGCCTGCCAGCATCAGAGCTGTGCAGTTTGGACATTTTATGGCTATCCCGGCATCTCGTTTTCGTCGTCTGATTGAAGAATATCCGATTGTACTGGAGAATATTGAAGCTTTACGTCACAAACATGAAGGGCATTTGCAGGAGCGGGAAAGCGATTGTTCAATTAAGCTGGTGCCTGAAATGATTTCTTCTCAGGAGAATAAATCAGAGGATTTAGGGAAAGATAAATCTTCTCCCATTTTGCTTAAGCATGATCCCTGATCTAATAATTAAAAAAATTAAAAGAAAAATATTGATTGTAAAAATGGCCACTCATTTTTTTGGAGTGGCCATTTTTATATATTACACATAATGTAAAAACTATCATTATCCTATATTATTATAATTAAATAACACACTATATATTATTAAAATTAAATTTTTTACTTTAATTATTACATAAAATTTACTATATTATTTTAATTTTAATAAGTTAAAAGGCTATATCTTTCGCTTTTCCATCATGTGATAGTTTTATCTTAACTTGATAATATATACGCGCAAGTTGGAGAGTATGAAGTATGGCTGATACCCCCACCACGCTAAGTGGCACATGGAGCGCGACCGTCACTGCCGATGGTCAGACAGAATATGTCAGCGGAAGTACAGTTGTTAGTGGCGCCGTTGCGCTTGCTAACGGTGTCACTTTAACCGTTGGTAGTGGTGCAGTTGTTTCTGGTTTGAGTACCTCAGCCAGTACTGTCATTGTCAAGAGCGGGGGAACTCTGAAAGATACCAGTCTGGTCAACGGGACGCTTTATGCTAGTTCCGGGGCGATAAGTGATGAGAATAGCCTGAATTCAGTGACAGCTTATTTTTTATCTGGTTCTGTGTCTGAAAATGATAGTTTTTACACAACATCAGGAAACAGTTTAAAATACGTTTACGTTTCTTCGGGGGCAGCACTTTATTCACCAGTTATTTCTTCTGGTGGTTTCGTTTACCTTAGTTCTGGTGGGTTCATATCCGGTGGCTCATTATCGACGAGTGGTGTTTTAAGTGCTTCTGCGGGCTCAGTTGTTACTAATTTCGGTGAAATTGCCGGAGGGAGTGCAACATTTAGTGGCTCATACGGTAATAATCTTTCTGCGCCGGTAACATACGGTCAAATTTTGACTGGCAGCTGGACCGCAGCGGAGAGTTCTGCAGGTATAGTGACTTACACCAGTGGGACAACGACGGTATCAGGTGCTGTTTCGCTTGCAGGCGGCGCAACTCTGAATATCCAGGCCGGAACTGTTGTTTCGGGACTGGGTACTGTTTCGGGCGGGATTGCAACGGTCAATGTTGCCAGTGGTGCTACCCTGCTGGATTCTTATATTCAGAATGGATACGTGAATGTTGCCTCGGGCGGCACGACCAGCGGTAATAAAATAGACTCTACGGTTCTTACTCTCTCTGCTGGCGCTTCTTCGGTTGAAGATATCATTTACTATGATAAGGGTTATGGCGCTGACCTGACCTATGTCAGTTCAGGTGCTTTTTTAATTAATCCGGTTCTGTCTTCTGGTGGTACGGCCTCAGTGCTCGCTGGTGGTGTTGTTTCTGGCGGTGAAATTTATGCTAGTGGCGGGTTGATCTCTGCTACAGGTGCTTCTGTCAGTGGTCTGAATTATGTGGCTGATGGTTTTACAAATAGCGCTAATTATAATGCGGCTTCAGTTGTTCCAACATCTGCACTTGAGTTTTCATATTCATCAACGTCTCTTACAGGCACCTGGAGCGCTGTGCTGAATAACGATAATCAGACAGTGTATCAGAGTGGCGGTACCATCGTGTCAGGCGCTGTAAGTCTTGCTGCCGGCGCGACCCTGAACATCCAGAGCGGGGCTGTTGTTTCGGGTCTTTACGCATCGGGTGGGGCGGGCGTTATTCACATTGCCTCTGGCGGTGAGCTTATTTCTTCATATTTAGGCTACACAAATATTTATGTGAGTTCAGGAGGTACTACAAGCGCTAACCAGTATAATGCGGATGCTATTTATATTTCCGCCGGGGGATCATCTCTGGGTGATACCTACTATGCAAAAGATGCTTATAGCCAGAACGCGGCGTATGTTAGCAGTGGAGGGTATGTTTCAGGCGCTGATGTTTTGCCCGGTGGTAATATTATAGTTTATAATGGTGGCACTTATGCCGGAGGGTATGTCGTTACCGGCACGATCGTTGCGCCCGAAAGAACAATATTGGGCGGCGTAGTTACCTCTAATACCGGGGCAACAGTATCTGATGTGACCGTTGTTGGTGAAGATGTCACTAATATGCTGTCGGGTAATACGATAGGTTCAGGGGCTTCACCAGTTCTTACATTTTCATATTCAGCGACATCTCTTACTGGTATCTGGAGCGCCGTGCTGAATAGCGATAAGCAAACAGTTTACCAGAGTAATACAACGGTGGTGTCAGGTCCCGTTTATCTGACAAATGGCCTTACATTACATATTGAAAGCGGCGCTGTCGTATCCGGGGTAAACACTCAGTCCGGTGGCATTGATAATATTTATGTTTCTTCCGGCGGTACCCTTGCTGATTCTTACATTCAGAATGGCTATGTTTATATCAGCTCGGGTGGTGTAACCAGCGCGAACCAGTTTAACTCGGACCCTGTTTCTGTGAGTTCTGGTGCGACCTCTGTTGATGATATTTATTATAATTCCGCTTATGGTATTGATCCGGTTACCGTGAGTTCTGGTGGCACGCTGACTAATGCTTATGTGCTTTCAGGAGGTAGTGTTGCTGCGTTATCCGGCTCTGTTGTGCAGGACATCGTTTCTTACGGTGGGTCAGTCAGCAGCGTGGATGGAACTATCACGAATGACTCTGGTAATCCCTGCTTCCTGGCAGGTGCAAATTTCCAGACCCCGGAGGGTGACGTTGTTGTAGAAAACCTTCGGGAGGGTGATGTTGTTGCAACCTATAACCCTGATAATGGTGCGTTTGAATACAGTAAAGTTACATGGGTAGGTAAAGGCAGGCGTCATGCAAGCGTCCACCTGGAGGATGATTTATCAGGTTATCCCGTACGCATTTTGCGCGATGCACTGGCAGACGGCGTACCTTCAGCCGACTTGCTGATCACCTCAGAGCACTCTTTGTTTTTCAATGGCGGCTTTGTGCCAGTGCGAATGCTGGTGAATGGTTATTCAGTATTTTACGATAAAAATATCTCTGAGTATGAGTATTATCACGTAGAAACTGAAAAACATTCCGTGCTGATTGCCAGTAATGTCCTGTCTGAAAGCTATCTCGACACAGGTAACCGTAAAGGCTTTGTGCAGACTGGTCAGGTGGTTCGTCTGGGAGCGGTGAAGCATGACTGGGAAACTGATGCCGTTGCGCCTTTAACAGTCTCACGTGATGTGGTGGAGCCTGTGTATCGTCTGATAGAAGAGCGTGCTGTTCAGCTTGGTCTGGTTAAGCACAGGGAAGAACCTGAGCATGTTGTGGATCATGGTTTGTACCTCTTAACTCAGAATGGAGGGGTGATCCGTCAGGTCCGTAATATAGATGGAAAAGCCCTGTTTATGCTGCCGGCTGGTGTGGAGAGTGTGGTGCTGATGTCACGGGCGTCTCGTCCCTGTGATGTTATTGGCCCGTTTGTCGATGATCGCCGTCAGCTTGGTGTGCTGGTGGGTGAGATCGTTCTGACTGAAGGGAATGACCTGCGCCATATTACCACGCATGCAGAGAAGTTTGATATGTCTGGCTGGCATGGGCTTGAGGGTGGTCCGGCACGCTGGACAAATGGGGCCGCCAGTCTGCCTCTTAGCCGCAGAGCACCATCTGACATTGCGTCTCTGAGTGTGCAGATCTGTCAGGCAGGTCCGTATCTGGCAGAAAATAAGAAAAGGAAGGCCGTACAGGTTGCCTGATTAGTCTTCTGCAATTGTCTTAAGTAGTTTTTATGGAAAAAGACCTCTCATATTTAATGAGAGGTCTTTTTTTGTTCTGACTATTTTTAAATCAGGATGCTTGACCTCTGCGCAGTGCCAGGCCCAGCTGCAGCCAGCTCATGCCGCTAATTATCAGTTCAACCGCAACAAATGTGCCGATCAGCCACAACCCTGACCATGGCAGGGTGAAATACAGGCAAAAACCGACAACCAGACTGATGAGGCCACTAAATAAAATAATGCCCCAGCCATGTAGTGCGCGGTGCTTCACCGCCATAATGCAGCGCGTTATACCTGCGACGATAAAACAGGCTGAGGCGAAAAGCGTGATCATTGTCGCGCCGGCAACGGGCTCCTGGATGATAAAAACTCCGGCGAGAATATAAAGAAGCCCTGCGATGAGTGAGAAGAAGAATCCCCCCCAGTCTTTAACTGCAAATGCGTGAAAAAGCTGTGCTGCTCCACCAACGATCAGTACGAATCCAATGAAAATTGTGCTGGCCAGTGTGACAAATACAGTGTCGATACAGGCAGCAAAGCCAAGTAAAATAAGGGAGATGCCTAAGCCGACAAATAGTCCCCATTTTTTGGTAACGGGCATACAAAGAGCTCCTTTGATTATAGCCGACAGCCTGTGTTTATAAGCTGGTTGCAAATATCACGTCGGCAGCCTGACTTACTTCTCTTTATATATCACCGAATATTTGTGTTAAGTATGCAAAGATAAGTTGACAGAAGAGGCACCTTTACGTAATGGCAACTCTCATTGTCGGGAATGTGGACAGGTCGGCTGCCGCGAACGGATTTATGCTCCCGTTTGCCAGTGATACGAGTTGTGCCCGCTCTGATCCGTGGGGGACAGAGACTACCGGTGTAATCGTCAGAGAAAGAAAACTGTGTTCAGTTTTTGTTTTCTGGCAGAAATGGAAGTGAAGAGCGCCAGATGTCTAAGCGCCTTGAGAGCAAGTACAAAATTAACCGCCGCCTGGGTGTAAACCTCTGGGGTCGTGCAAAATCTCCGGTTAACCGCCGTGAGTATGGCCCAGGTCAGCACGGGCAGCGTCGTAAAAGCAAACCATCTGACTTCTCAGTACAGCTGATGGCTAAGCAGAAGCTGAAAGGTTACTACGGTAACATCAGCGAAAAACAGTTCCGTCGTTACTACCAGGAAGCTGTTCGTCGTAAAGGTGATACATCAGAAAACCTGATCAACCTGCTCGAGCGTCGTCTGGATGCGGTAATTTACCGTATGAAATTTGCGATCACACCGTTCGCAGCACGTCAGTTCATCAACCATGGCCACATTACGGTTAATGGTCGTAAAATGAACATCCCATCTTACCTTGTTAAAGATGGTGACGTTATCGAACTGCGTGAAAAATCAAAACAGCTTGCTATTGTTCTTGACGCGACGCAGACCAATGAGCGTGACGTTCCTGAATATATGGAAGCTGATCACCGCCAGATGAAGGGCACCTTCCTGCGTGGTCCTAAATTCTCTGACGTACCTTATCCGGTACAGATGGAACCAAACCTGGTCGTCGAATTCTATTCACGTTAATAGTTTCGTTTCTGATCAGCACAACGCCGGGTGGGGCTTTGCCTCTGCCCGGCGTTTGCCGTTTTACCCTGTTTTCTTTTCCAGCCGGATGAGCTGCCATGCCTGATGATATGCCCGTAACTGAACTGACCACGGAAATCGCGCGTCGTCGTACGTTTGCTATCATTTCCCATCCGGATGCAGGTAAAACAACCCTGACAGAACGTATTCTGCGTGCCGGCGGTGCTATTCAGCTTGCCGGTAATGTGCGTGCCAAGGGCGAACGTCGCAGAACCCGCTCTGACTGGATGAATATCGAACGTGACCGTGGCATTTCAGTTGTCAGTTCGGTTATGACGTTTGAATATGGCGGGTGTATTTTTAATCTGCTTGATACCCCGGGCCATGAAGACTTCTCTGAAGATACATATCGTACTCTGACGGCCGTTGATTCTGCTGTTATGGTTATTGATGCGGCCAAAGGTATTGAGGACCGTACACGCAAACTGTTCGAAATCTGCCGTCTGCGTGATATTCCTATCGTTACCTTTATCAATAAAATGGACCGTGAAGCACAGGACCCATTTGCTTTGCTTGATGAGGTTGGTTCCTCGCTGGCGCTTGACACAGCCCCGGCAACCTGGCCGGTCGGACGTGCTGCGGGCTTTATCGGTACGTATGATTTTTTAACGAAAAAGCTTCATACTCAGGAGGATATTCCTGAAACTGATCCCAGGCGTGTGCAGCTGGCAGAAGAGCTTGAGCTGGCAGAAGCCGCTTTACCTGAGTTCGACCGTGAGGCTTTTGATGCGGGTCATCTGACACCTGTTTTCTTTGGCAGTGCGATGAAAGAAATCGGTGTTCTTGACCTGCTGGATGCTCTGGTGGCGTTTGGTCCGTCTCCGCGCGATCAGAAGGCTGAAAACCGCACGGTCAGTGCTGCTGAACCTGATATGACGGCTCTGGTTTTTAAAATCCAGGCGAATATGGACCCTAATCACCGTGACCGTATTGCCTTTGCCCGTATTTGTTCGGGCAAGCTGGTACGCGGTATGCGACTGCGCCATGCCCGCACGGGTAAGAGCTTTGCGGTACATACGCCACAGTTCTTTTTTGCACGTGATCGTCAGCTGGCTGAAGAAGCTTTTGCAGGGGATGTGGTCGGTATTCCCAATCATGGTACCCTGCGCATTGGTGATACACTGACTGAGAATGAAGACCTGCAATTTACCGGGGTGCCGCATTTTGCTCCGGAGATTTTGCGTCGTGTCAGGCTTGATGATGCTATGAAAGCTAAAAAGCTGAAACAGGCGCTGATGCAGCTGGCTGAGGAAGGCGTTGTGCAGTTATTCCGCCCGCAGGATGGTGCGCAGCCGATTGTTGGCGTTGTTGGTACCCTCCAGCTTGATGTTTTGCAGGCTCGCCTTAAAGCTGAATATGGTGTGGCGATAGGCTTTGATGCAGTGCCGTTCTCGCTGGCGCGCTGGGTTTCCGGGCCACGCGATAAAATCGAATCCTTTGCTCAGGTGAACCGTAGCGCAATGGCGGATGACCTTGATGATCATCCTGTTTTTCTTGCATCATCCTCTTTCATGATGCGTCGTACGCAGGAGCAAAATCCCGATATCAGCTTCCATGATATCAGGCAGATTGGTCTCGAAGTGAGCTGAAATTCTTTAAAGATCGCCTCTGCTTTCAGAGGTGATCTTGTTTTTCTTCCTGTCAGACAGACAATAAAAAACAGGAAAAGTAACACAGCTGTTTTCTGAAGAGGGCAGATAAAATGTCCCGTGTCTTGGCATGGTTTACAGTCGAGGCAAGGTCAGGCCGTTATGTATGCTGTTATACTATCCGGTGTTAACAGCGTATTTTATAAAAAAGCTTTAAAATATTATACAGCAGGACGGCAGTTCAGGAGCGCTTTGCTGGTTGGCAGAAGGTCGGGCCGTTTTGCCCATTGAGCAATGTGCTGGTCCGTTAACAAAATAAGCTGGTCATATTCTGTGTTGCCACTCTGCTTCCAGCATGTTTCGACCGCGTCGAAAGTCAGGTGGGTGGTCATATAGAGGCAGACATCGAGAATGCGGGTGCCAGGGTGCCTGACGATCAGTCGGGGTGAACTGACTTCGATGCTGTCCGGGGGAAGTCCGAGTTCTTCTTCTGCTTCAGCCAGAAGCTGTTCTTTCAGATTAACGGCGTCAGATGCCTCACGTTTTTCGATACTGCCAGCGGGTGGGCTTTGCCAGAAATTCCCCTGGTAAACGGAGGAGGGGTGTCTGCGCCCTAAAACGTACCCCTGCGGGGTGCGCAGCAGGCCGGTCACGGCAAGAGGGTTAAGCTTTAGCTTGCTGAAAAGAGAGGGATTTTTCATCTGTGCCAGCACCAGGCGATATTCTGTCCAGTGTCCGGTAATACAGGTGCGGCTGACATGGTCTGCAGAAAAAACACAGCCGTTAAATAACTCAGGCCGTGCTTCACAGGCTTTCGCCCATATATGGCTGGCTTCAGTCTGGATTTCTGGTGACAGTGTTCCAGGCGGTTGCGTTACTTTGATGTCACAGGCTGGTAAAAGTGGCAGAACAGGCCACAGCCCGGGGAATAATGTGCTCATTGTTCTGTCACTCTTCCGGCACTGTGTCTGTTTGTAAGAAGAGGAGGGAAATCCTCCTCTTCGTAATATCAGATCAGGACAGCTGCTGTTTCAGAGCTGCAGTCAGATCTTTTGTGGTTGCATTGCCACCCAGGTCTTTGGTGCGAATACCGCCCTCTGTGATGGTTTTTTTGATGCCATGGTTAATGCGGTCAGCCAGGTCCTGACGGCCAACATGCTGCAGCATCATAACTGCTGCCATAAGCAGGGCCAGCGGGTTGGCAAGGCCTTTACCGGCGATGTCAGGAGCCGAGCCATGAACAGCTTCAAACACAGCAGCTTTTTCGCCAATATTTGCACCAGGTGCCATACCCAGGCCGCCAACAAGACCCGATGCCAGGTCGGAGAGGATGTCACCAAACAGGTTCGTTGTTACGATAACATCAAACTGCCATGGGTTAGTGACAAGCTGCATTGCACAGGCATCAACAATACGGTCGTTGAATTCAATGCGGCCTTTATATTCTTCTGCAACTTTGCGGCCTTCTTCAAGGAAAATACCGGTCAGCAGTTTAAGAATGTTAGCTTTATGAACCAGCGTTACCGTTTTACGGTTGTTGGCAACAGCATAGTCGAACGCAAATTTAACAATACGACGACACTCAGCACGTGAGTTGTAGCCGGTGCTCAGAGCGATTCCTTTTGGGTCATCACCGACAGGAACATAATGTTCCATAGCAGCGTAGTAGCCCTCAAGGTTTTCACGGAACATAACGAAGTCAATATCTTCGTAACGACCACCAGGAATGATGGTTTTGGTCGGGCGCATATTAGCGAACAGACCAAACTCCTGGCGCATTGTGACGTTAATTGACTTGAAGCCACCACCAACAGGTGTTGTCAGCGGGCCTTTGAGAGCCAGAGACGTACGGCGGATACTTTCAATGGTCTGTTTGGGCAGTGGGTCGTTGACCGCATCTACTCCTGCCATGCCGGCGAGTTGTTTGTCCCATACGAACGGGGCACCGACAGTATCCAGAATCTCGACGACTGAGTCCATAATTTCCGGACCAATACCGTCACCTGGAATAAGGGTTGCAGGAATAGTCTTGCTGTCTTTAGTCATACTCGAAGCTCCTTACGTTGCCCGCTCTTTTTGCGCCTGTTTACCGGTCGATGCGATTCCCATTTGCGTGACTATACCATTTTGTCGAGGCAGCTATACTCAGACGAGGGGAGCGCAGGCCTTCTCAAGCCATAAACGGGCTTCACCCTGCAGGCGGGGGCCAATCAGCCTGAGCACGCGGGCGTGGTAGGCATTGAGCCGTTCGGTGTCCTCTGCTCCCAGTGTTTTCAGGTCTGTCAGTGTGCGGTCAAATGGTACAAGCGTGAGTGTTTCAAACGACAGGAAGGGTTTCACGTTGTCGTTAGCCATGAAGGGCTGAGCCAGAATCAGCGTTTCAAGGCGTATGCCAAACGCACCGGTTTTATAATAACCAGGCTCGTTGGAGAGAATCATCCCTTCCTGAACAGCAATCGAGCCGGGCACTTTAGAGATGCGTACAGGCCCTTCATGCACAGAAAGAAAGCTGCCAACACCATGGCCGGTGCCATGGTCGTAATCAAGTCCGGCCTGCCACAGGTCAAAACGGGCCAGCGTATCAAGCGCGTGACCGGCTGTACCGGCCGGAAAGCACACACGCCCCAGGCGGAGGTTCCCTTTAAGTACTCTGGTAAATGTTTCTTTAAGCTGCTGTGGCGGGGTGTCAGGGCCGGTCCACACCGTGCGGGTGACGTCGGTTGTACCTTCGGGGTATTGCCCGCCGCTATCAATCAGATACACCTCATTTGCGTGCAGAGGGCGGTTGCTTTCTTTGGTGACGCGGTAATGAATGACAGCCCCGTTAGGCCCTGCACCAGAAATCGCATTAAAGGATTCCTCACAATACCCTTCCTCCTCAGCACGAAAAGAGTCGAGCTTTATTGCGGCTTCAAGTTCTGATGTGGTGTGTGCATGTTCATCCAGCCAGTGAAGGAAACGGCACAGAGCGGCACCATCTTTAAGGTGCGCTTCGCGCGCGCCTGCCTGTTCGGTGGCATTTTTCAGAGCTTTGGGAAGCAGGCATGGGTCAGAATTTTCTTTAATAACAGCATGATAATGCGTTAGTGTCTCTGCAAACCATACAGCGCTGGTTGCCGGGTCAACACTGACTGTTTTTCCTTTAAGGGTAGCCAGCACCTGCTCCATCTGCTCAGGAGCGTGAATACGAACGTCATCACCCAGCCAGGTCTTAACATCTTCTGGCAGTTTGCTGCGCTCAACAAACAGGTCAACGCTTGCATCTTTATGCAGCAGGGCAAAGGCCAGGACCACAGGTGTGCACGGAATATCACGCCCGCGAATATTCAGCAGCCAGGCGACAGAGGCAGAATCGCTGAGCACAACTGCATCAGCTCCGGTTGCCGTAAGTTTTTTAGCCAGTCTCGTGCGTTTGCTGAGAGAGGCCTCGCCAGCATAAACAAGTGGATGAACGGCAGCAGGACCAGCGGGGAAAGCTGGCCGGTCAGTCCATAAACGGTCGATCAGGTTGCCGCTGGTGGCAATAAATTCGAGATGTGAGCAGGCGGCTTTAATCGCGCTGAGTTCAGAGTGGCTGATAGTGCGGGAATCATAGCCGATACGCTGCCCGGCTGAGGTATTCTGTGCCAGCCAGAGTGAGGGGGGTGTTTCGTAAATATGGTTACACTGCCAGCTGGCCTGATCAACCTGCTGATCCATTTGCGTAATATAACGTCCGTCAGAAAAGACAGAGGCAGCTGAGTTCAGGGCAATCGCCAGACCGGCACTGCCGGTAAAGCCTGTTGCCCATGCCAGACGTTCTGCGCAGGCGGGAATGTATTCTCCCAGAAACTCATCACTGTGCGGAATGATAAGTCCGTCAAGCTGCTCCTGTTTAAGAAGGGTGCGGAGGGCGGCAAGACGGCTGGCAGACGTGGAAGGCATAAAAGAGACCTCATAGTGAAAACAACAGATCAGAAAACAGGCAAGCTCCCATACTCAGGGGAGTATGAGAGCAGGTTATCAGATAATCATGATTTATGTGCGGGCAGGGCGAACGGCTTGCGCAGTACCAGAGTGGCCCAGTCACCTTCAGCAAAGGTTTTTTCTAAAACCAGCCCCTGACGGCGGTGAGCGCTCAGTACCATAGGAATCTGGGTGCGTAGCAGGCCTGCAAGAATGGCAGTGCCGCCAGGTGCCAGGTTGATCGCCATGTCTTTGGCCATCAGGCAAAGAGGGCGTGCCAGAATATTGGCAAAGACAAGATCATAAGGTGCCTGACGGCGAATTTCAGGGGTGCGCCAGCCATTGCCCAGCCGGCATGTCAGGGCATGTGCCAGCCTGTTGCGTGCGGCGTTGGACGCTGAAACCCGCACAGACCAGGGCTCGATATCTACAGCGAGAACTTTACGGTGCAGCAGGGCCGCTGCAGCCATGGCCAGAATGCCCGAACCACACCCCAGATCGAGGATGCGGCGCGGTTTGCGGTAAGCCATCCATTCAAGGGCACGCAGGCAGCCACGGGTTGAGCCATGTTCGCCCGAGCCGAAGGCCACGCCGGCATCAAGTGTCAGCACGATACGGGTTTTATCAGGGGTGTCAGGCAGGTGTGTGCCACGAATAACGAAACGTTGCCCGACCTGTTGTTCGGGGAAAGATTCATAGGTGCGGGCAAGCCAGCCTTCGGCCTCAGTCGCTTCGCGGTGCAGAGGGGCGTCAACAGAGCTTATCAGACTGGCCAGGGCCAGAGCCGCAGCAAGTTCATCATCGCGATGCCCTGCATCTTTAACACCCTCAACACGCCATAGAGTGCCCTCAGGGTTAGCTTCAAACAGGCCAACTGTGGTGCATACGGTGCCTATGGCGTTTTCGTAGGCCTCGACAGCACTCTCCGGAATGGTGACCGAGACCGTTTCAAGAGCCGTAGCGTGTCTGCGGGAGGGAGCGGTCATCAGATTTTCTTTACAAAAGAGGAAAGGAGACGCTTTGTCTGGCCATTTTCAAAAACAATTTCAAGATGGGTGTGCTCTACATTCAGCACGATGCCATTGCCAAAGCGGGGGTGGGTGACCTGTTCACCAGGCTGGAAAGAAGGACCTCCGGAGGGGGCGGAGAAGGAACCCTGTCTGTGGCCATTATTCATAATACCCTGACTGAAAAGCGATTCATCACGCAGGCTTTTCTGGCGTGGTATACCGTCATTTTTGCGGGTAACGTGCTCTTCAGGCAGTTCATCAAGAAAGCGGCTGGGCATGGATGGCTGCCAGCCTGTATAGGTGCGGCGCCGGCCGGCATGGTAAATCAGGGCATGCAGGCGTGCGCGGGTAATGCCCACATAGGCAAGGCGGCGTTCTTCTTCCAGGCCTTTCTGTCCACCGTCATCCAGAGTGCGCTGCGAGGGGAAAACCCCTTCCTCCCACCCTGGCAGGAAGACAATATCAAATTCCAGGCCTTTAGCACCGTGCAGTGTCATGAGAGAGAGTTTGGCTTCACTGGCGGTTTTGTCATCGTGCTCCATAACCAGAGCAATATGCTCAAGAAACTCCCCTAACGTGCCAAAATCTGTCAGAGCACGCACCAGCTCCTTCAGATTCTCCAGCCTCCCTGGTGCTTCGGGTGAGCGGTCATTACGCCACATATCGAGGTAGCCGCTGGCCTCAAGCAGATATTCCGCGGCTTGTACGTGTCCTTCGCGCTGAAGGAGGCTTTGCGTGCTGAGCAGTGCGCTGACAAAGCTGTTAAGGTGTTCTGCAATTTTTCCCTTCAGCTCTCCGCGGCTTAACATCATCTCCGTGCCGGCAAATAAAGGGACCTGTTCGCTGCGTGAGGCTGTATGAAGTTTTTGCAGGCTTGCAGGGCCAATCCCACGTTTTGGTACGTTGATAATACGTTCAAATGCCAGGTTATCTGCCGGGTTATGTAACAGGCGCAGGTAGGCCAGAGCATCACGAATTTCAGCCCGTTCATAAAAACGGGTGCCGCCGATAATACGATAGGGCAGCCCTGTCTGCATCAGTCGTTCTTCAAAGGCGCGTGTCTGAAAGCCTGCCCGTACCAGAATGGCCATTTCGGCCAGCGAATGGCCTTGTCTGTGCAGGGAATCAGCCTCTGTGCAGATAGCCAGAGCCTCGATCTCAGAGTCTTCCACTCCGGTCACAACAACCTTTGCCGCAGGCTGGTTGTCATTGCGACCTGTGCGCAGTGTTTTGCCCAGGCGCTCTGTATTATGGGCAATAAGCCCTGCGGCTGCCCCGAGAATATGCCGGGTGGAGCGGTAGTTGCGCTCAAGACGTACAACCTGAGCTCCGGGGAAGTCCTGCTCAAAGCGGAGAATATTGGCTATTTCTGCACCGCGCCACGAATATATTGACTGGTCGTCGTCGCCTACACAGCAAATGTTAGAGACTTCACCCTGTCTGCGTGCCAGCAGGCGCAGCCAGAGGTACTGAACCGTGTTTGTATCCTGATACTCGTCGACGAGTATATAGCGAAACAGGCGCTGATAATGTGCCAGTATCTCAGGGTGAGTGCGCAGCATTTCTGTGACATGCAGCATCAGGTCGCCAAAATCACAGGCATCAAGTTCGCGCAGGCGGGTCTGATAAGCGGCATAAATGGCCCGGGCATGTCCGGCTGCAAAATCGCAGTCCTCTGCATCCGTCACAGCGGAGGGCGTCAGGCCACGATCTTTCCAGCGTTGTATAACTCCCATCAGACCAGGGGCTGGCCAGCGTTTGGTGTCAATGTGCCATGGCTCCATCACCTGTCTGAGAAGGCGGAGCTGATCGTCTGTATCGAGAATGGTAAAATTATGTGTCAGGCCAGCGCATTCGGGGTGCTGGCGTAGCATACGGGTGCACAATGCATGGAATGTGCCCAGCCAGAGTCGTTCTGTTTCGGTACCTAAAATGGCATTAACGCGCTCGCGCATTTCGCGGGAGGCTTTGTTTGTAAAGGTGACCGCCAGAATCTGCCACGGCTTAGCTCGCCCGGTCAGCAGAATATGTGCGAAGCGTGTTGTCAGTACACGTGTTTTTCCGGTCCCGGCACCAGCAAGAACAAGAAGCGGGCCATCAGTTGTTTCAATGGCATTGCGCTGTTCTGTATTGAGACGTGATAAATAATCTTTATTATCTTCTGTGTTTTCAGAAGAATAAGGGGGAGGAGAATACTCTGAAATTGTCATTTCTCCTGTTCTGTATTAATAATTACTCTAAAGAGTAGTGGGTGGATAAGGTATAAGAGTTTGCTTGTAAGGTCAAAGGCATACATCAAAAAGATATAGAAAGGGAGCTGATTTGAGACAGGTTTTTGCCAGTACGGGGGGGGCTGGTCATCGTCAGCGCATGCGTGAGCGTGTTATGTCTCAGGGTGCTGGCACATTGCAGGATTATGAGGTGCTGGAGATGCTGCTTTTTCCTGGCGTGCCGAGGCGCGATACAAAGCCGCTGGCCAAGACCCTTATCAATGCCTTTGGTTCCTTGTCGGGTGTTTTGTCAGCCTCAGAAAAAGAGCTGCGCAGGCATGGCGCAGGCCCTGCGGCTTTGCGGCTTCTCGCTCTTATTCCAGTCCTGAATGAGCGTTTAAGTTTTTCTGATGGGAGAGCAGAACGCTTTGATATCAGTAACTGGGATGCACTGATAACCTATTGTAATGTTACATTAGCGGGTCTGCCTAGCGGGCAGTTACATGCGCTTTTTCTTGATAGTAAAAATCAGATTCTGGTGGATGACATTATTGAAGAGGGAGGCGCTGCGGGCCTTACTTCTTCTGACCGGAGAGCTGCACTCGGGAGCCATGCAGCGTGCAGTATGGCTGTTGCGCTGCTGAGGCATGCTCTTGCTTATCATGCGTCTGCACTGATTACGGTGCGACTTGCTTGTGACGATATATCCTCAGGCGAGCAGATGGAGAGGGAGAGGATGCTGATAGAAGAGCTGATGGCGGCGGCTCCGTTGTTATCAGTCGATTTCCATGATCATCTGGTTCAGAAAAAAAACGGCTGGCTGAGTTTTCGGTCGTGGAGGGAGAGTCTGGATTGTGAGAGCCAGAGGCTCTGATGGTGGATAAAAAAATAAAAAACAGAGTAAAAGACAGATTTAGCAGAGAAGGGCATTATCCAGTACGACCGGCAGCTGAAAGAGAGGCTGACTATCAGAGTTTTGCAGCCGCTGGAGGAAAGATTGATGATGCTCAGTTACTTCAGGCTTTTTTAAGAGCGACTGCTCCTGATTTACATGATAGCGAAAAGATAGTCGTACGCTTGATGGCTCGTTTTGGTTCTCTTGTCGCAATACTGAGCGCATCAGCTGAAGAGTTGTCAGAAGAGCTGAAAAAGCACACCGCACTGATCGTTTATTTTCAGCTGATCAGAGAGGCTGTACTGCGATCTCATTTATTTCATCTGAAAAAAGAAGGGGTTAGGCACAACACCAGATGGCTGTATGCCTACCTCCGTGTGATGTTATCACAGGAAGGGAGAGAGCAGGCCCGTGTTTTATTCTTTGATTCGGCGAAATGTTTGCTTGCCGAAAAACTTATGGGACAGGGTACGGTAGATACGGCCCCTATTTATCCCAGAGAGGTCGTGCATGCAGCGGTAAACTGCAAAGCACAGTTTCTGGTGCTGTCGCATAATCACCCGAGTGGAGATCCTTCTCCTTCTTCAGATGACCTTGCGTTAACGCGCCATATTCAGGACGCCGCGCGTCTGATGAATATTACTGTGCTTGACCATATTATTGTCGGTCAGAACAGCTTCTTCAGTTTTTGTGATGAAGGGCTGCTCTGACCATATATTCAGGCTAAGTGTCTGGTGGCCGTTATGTCGGCAAGTGGGCCAAGTGCATCCTGCACACCAAATTCACCTGGCAGGCTGCCATAAGGGAACAGAATGTTGACATGCCCCATTTTACGTCCCGGGCGTGCCTCGGCCTTACCGTAAAGATGGGGGAGTAAAGCAGGCGCTGCGATAATCTGAGGCCACAGGGCCATATCATCAGGGCCAACCAGATTTTTCATAACTGCATCAGAATGTCTGCGCGCGGGGGGAAGAGGCATGCCCGTAACAGCCCGAATATGCATATCAAACTGATCGGCCGGGCAGGCATCCATAGTCCAGTGCCCTGAATTGTGAGGGCGTGGTGCAATTTCATTAACCAGCAGATTTGCTTTATGGTCGAGAAACATTTCAACGCCGGTAATGCCTGTAAGATCAAGCTGTTCAGCTATCTGTGCAGCGAGTGCCTGTGCCTTATGTGCGACTTCTGCCGTGACAGGAGCCGGAGCTAGGGTCAGGTCAAGGATACCATTGACGTGGTGGTTCTGAGCCGGGTCAAAACAGCGAATGGTGCCGTCTGTGCCACGTACAACCATCACGCTGAGTTCGCAGGTAAAATTAACCATGCCCTCTGCCACCAGAGGGTGCGGCGATAATGTGCTGAGAGCGTTATCAAAGTCATCAGCACTGTAAATGCGGCACTGACCTTTGCCGTCATATCCCTCACGTGTGGTTTTCAGGATAAATGGAAAGCCAAGGGTCTCAGCAGCATTCTGCAATGAGGGCAGATCAGTAACAGAGCACCACGGGGCGACCGGAATGCCAGCGTTAGTCAGGAATGTTTTTTCGGCAATACGATCCTGGCTGATACGTAAAATCTGTCCTGATGGCCTGACAGGGCGATGTTTTGAGAGAAAATCGAGCGCATCTGCGCTGATATTTTCAAATTCAAATGTGATAACATCGACTGACTGAACAAAATTGTTCAGGGCGTCAAAATCGTCATAAGCACCGATTGTAATACCGTGAGAAACCTGAGCTGCAGGGCCATCTGCCTCCTGTGTCAGAATATGTGTTCTGAAACCCAGTTTTGCGGCAGCCATGGCTGACATACGCCCAAGCTGCCCTCCGCCGATAATGCCGATGATAGAATTAGGCGCAAGAGGGGCGTTTGTGATGTGAGAGGTCATTCGTTTTCGGTCACTGGAGCATTGGCAACAGAGGCAGTTTGCAGAGCACGCCAGGCATCAAGGCGTGCGGCAAGAGCCGGGTCATGTAAAGCAAGAACAGAAGTTGCAAGCAGGGCGGCATTTTTTGCGCCTGATGCACCGATAGCCAGGGTGCCGACAGGTACACCACCTGGCATCTGCACAATGGAAAGAAGACTGTCCATACCTTTGAGTGCGCGCGACTCAACCGGAACCCCCAGCACCGGCAGGCGTGTCCAGGCGGCACACATGCCGGGCAGATGCGCTGCACCGCCTGCACCGGCAATAATGACACTCAGGCCGCGGTCTGCGGCGCTTTTGGCATATTCTGCGAGTCGGTCAGGTGTGCGGTGCGCAGAAACGATCAGTGTTTCATGCGGAATTTCAAACTCTGTAAGGATGAGGTCAGCATGACGCATGGTTTCCCAGTCTGACTGACTGCCCATAATAATGCCAACTTTGGGCTGGGTATTCTGGTCGATGACTGAAGCGGCTAAGGCGGTTTTTTCGTTCACGGTCACAATCTGTCTGTCTCAGGCTATAGGAAATAAGATCAGGCAATATCATCAGGGATAAGCTGATTTTCAAGCCATGTAATTTTATCTCTCAGGAGAAGTTTACGTTTTTTCAGGCGTCCTGTCTGAAGCTGGTCAATAATGCCATCGCTGTGAAGAAGGCGGTTGATGATCGTGTCGAGGTCACGATGTTCGCTGCGTAACTCATGAAGCTGGCTCAGAAGAAAATTGCGGTCATTGAGCATAATACCGTGCCTCAGTCAGGATGAAGAAGGTCTGATTATGATCCGGAATATGAGCAGGGCGCCAGTTTTTTATGTAGTCTGATATCTGAAAAGCAGACCGGAATAACGTGATATCAGTGCAAAAGTTATGAGGTCAGAGCATGCCTGGACGATTAAAAATTAAAAAAAACATATAAAAAAAATTTCTTTTTGCGCTACGCTTCCTAAACCACCTGTTAATAAGTTGGAGGTTGCTAATGACTATTCTGTCCAGAATTGCGAATCTGAAATCGCGTCATTCACGCATCGATCAGCAGATTGAATCGGAGGATGGCCGTCCAAGGCCTGACCAGCGGGTTCTTACGACACTCAAACTTAAAAAACTACGCCTTAAAGAAGAAATAGAGAGACTTTCTTCCTGAAGATTTTTTTATTTATTTCGCCTTAAAAGACGAATCGCTGGCCATTTTGATCTGGCCAGCGATTTTTTTTAGTCTTCTTCGCTGTGTGTATGTGTCAGCTCAGCAGGAAAATGCAGCTCTTCAGCACTTGCCGGTAAAGGCTGTGGAATTTCCTGGCCATCGCGTTCAAGGCGCAGCGTGGCTGCCTGCACAGCAGCATTCAGGTCAGCCTGGCGGCACAGACCAATAGTAACCGGGTCACGTGGTTTAATATTGGGTGTGTTCCAGTGCTGCTTGGTACGCACTTTGCTGATGGTGTCTTTAGTGGTGCCCAGTAGTTTAACAATTTCCTGGTCATTGAGCTGCGGAAAGTTACGCAGCAGGAAAGCAATACCGTCCGGGCGGTCATGGCGTTTTGCCACAGGAGTGTAACGAGCGCCTTTTGAACGCCGCTTAACCGGATTATTGGTTGGCAAAATTTTCAGTCTGGCATCAGGATTAGCTTCGCAGCGGGTGATCTCATCCTGTGTGAGCTGGCGGTTGGCAATCGGGTCATACCCGACGATGCCCTGAGCGACTTCGCCATCGGCAATAGCCTGGACCTCAAGAGGGTGCAGGCCGCAAAATTCAGCCACCTGAATAAAGCTCAGGGCTGTCTTTTCAATGAGCCACACAGCGGTGGCTTTTGGCATCAGCGGTAACGTTGTCATCGGTTTATCCTGTCGTCGGGCAGCGGCTTATGCAGGCACCGGTCAGTTTACGACGGTTCGGAGCGTTCCGAAGAGGGTGCGTGCGTGCCAGCGTACTATGCAGGCGTTGATATGGGGGAGGGGAGTGCGTGAGGTCAAGACGCAAATGCATCAATATAAAAAAAGGAGGGGTAAAAACCCCTCCTTTTTTCTAATCTTTAAGGCTGATGCAGCTATGCGGCTACAGTTGCGAGCTGTGTTGCCGCGGCTTCAACCGGCAGGGATTCGGAGGTTGCTGCTCCTGTACTAATGGCAATACGACGCGGCTTGAGTGCCTCAGGCACGACCTGCCGCACAGAAACAGAGAGAAGACCATTGTCCATTCTGGCTTCTATAACCTCAGCATGGTCAGCCAGAGCAAAGCGCCGTTCGAATGCCCGGCGTGCAATGCCCCGGTGTAAAACTTCACCTGTTTTTGGCTGCTCGCCAACACGGCCGGAGACAATCAGCGTGTTATCCTGCACAACGAGCTCAATATCGTCAGGGGAAAACCCGGCGACTGCCATTGTCAGGCTGTAACTGTCGTTTCCTGTTTTAGAAATATCATAGGGAGGATAGCTTGCGGTCGATGTATTGCGCGCTGCTGTATCCATCACCTGTGCCAGCCTGTCAAAACCAATAGCTGAACGAAACAGGGGGGCAAAATCGTAAGACATAAAAAAACCTCCTCATCTGGCAAGGTCAGACCGTCACTATGCTCCCGTGTGGCAAGCATAATCGGGTCATTGCGTTGTTTTATGGCAAAACCCCGTTTGGGCGTTTGTGCCATATACCAGACATGGAAAACCCCGCTCCCTCTTTCAAGGGGCGGGGCTGAAGCAAGTTCTGCCAGAAGGCAAAATTTTATTTCTTGCGAGAACCGATACCGGCAAAGCGTTTGTTGAACTTTGCAACCTGGCCCCCGGTGTCCATCATACGCTGAACGCCGGTCCAGGCGGGGTGAGATTTTGTGTCAACATCGAGGCGCAGTGTGCTGCCTTCTGAGCCATAGCATGAGCGTGTTTTGTACTCGCTGCCATCGGTCATGACGACGTTAATTTCGTGATAGTCAGGGTGAATGCCGGTTTTCATGTTAAAAATCTTTCTGTTCAGGCAAGGTTGTCCCGATGCCGACCGGGATATGCGTGCGTGTGCATATAGCCGCACGTTGCAAAGTGATCAACTGTTCTTATTCAAACTTATCATCAGACAGGTATATTTTATGTAAAACCAGGTCACAGATGAAGCGATAAAGAAAATTTAATCTTAAAAACAGATGTTAATTTAATCTTTTCTTTTCTAGTCTAAGCTGGCCATGCCGTAATTTATTCTTTAACTACGGCAGGTCTCTCATGTGATAACAGGGGTTTTTTATGGCTGAGTCCAAGTTGAAAGTGCATACGCCGGGCTGGGTTTCTGAGTTTCGTGCTTTTATTATGCGCGGAAGTGTTGTCGACCTGGCTGTTGGTGTCATTGTCGGTGCTGCTTTTACCGGTGTTGTAAACAGTCTGGTAAAAGATGTATTTAACCCCGTTATCGGTTTAATTATTGGTGGTATCGACTTTTCAAACGTTTTTATCACCCTTAAGGGCCCGCACGTTACCTCTCTGGCTGAAGCGCAGAAGGTTGGGGCTGTTACCATTAACCTTGGTATGTTCCTGAATGCGATTATTCAGTTTCTGATTACCGCTATGGTCATTTTCTGGGTGATTAAGGCTTTAACGAAAATGCATGTCCGTGAGGATGCAAAACCAGCAGCACCGCCGGCTCCGACCAAAACTGAGATTTTGCTTGAGCAAATTCGCGACGAACTGGCATCTAAACGCGCTGAGTGATAGGTGTTAAGCTTGTCGTGGATCAAAAAAGCCTGTGACAATGTTGTCGTAACAGGCTTTTTTACCATATTGAGCAAGCTTAATGACTAATTTTAAAAAATATATTGCTACTTATTTTACAAAGCGCATCACAGTGGTGGTGCTTTTATCTGTGACCCTGCTGGGTGGCTGTCAGACACATCCCCGGGGGCTTGACCTGACGCCCACGCCACGCACGCTGGTATATTCTTATATTATTGCCAATGGGATGGCACGCGGACGTATTATGAGAGGCGCGGTCAGCCATGAGCAGCTTATAGCCCTGGCCAAAATTGATCGTCAGGCGTTGCTTAGTATTCTCATCGCGCAGAGATATCCCTCTCACAGGAATTTCCATCTGGCGGAAGATGCCGTCATTGCTTACCTGGCGGCTATTGAGAGTTAAATACCCTCAGCATATTCAGGTTAGTGACCCGTTATTATAGTCAGATAAATGATACTTTCATCTGACCTGAAACGGGTTCTGATAGAAAAAGCCTTGTGGTTTTTATGGTCGCATAGCCTCTTTGAGGCTGTATTTTTATTTGCCCGGGCCATTTCGTCGGTCGTCTCTTCGGGAGCAGCCGCACAATAATACACGGTTGTTTCCTGGTTGTTGTTATCTGATAAAAAAGCTCTGCCGGCATAAAGCCGGCAGAGCCTGATCGTATTGAAACGCAAAAGAAATGATGTGTTTTACTGGAATGGCATATAGCGCAAAGAAACAAAGGCCATATTGTCGTCTGTATGCGGGCGGCCACCAATGCCAGAGAAACCGGCAACATCTGTGTGAGAGAACTGAGCGCCCAGAGCAAGTGTACCATAGGCTCCCTGGCTGTAACGCCACCAGAAACCAAGGGTGCCCTGAGCGACTCTTTTGATATTTGCATTACATGTCAGCGGGCTGTCCTCTATGTTACAGCCAGCCACATTAAACAGTGAGTTACCATAACCGTAAGCTTTACCGTTCACACTATATGAGCTGCGGCTCAGGATTTGCTCCATACCGCCATAAGCATAAACGTCGATGGTTTTGGTGGGGTGACCAATCAGGCCAACCAGAGCCTGGGCTTCTGGCAGAGGGGCTGGTGAGCCGTTCATGCGGGTTGTGGCATCTGGCAGGTTAGATGTACCATAGCGCCCGATACCGTAGCCGGCGAGGCCTGAAGCTTCGAAGTCAAATTTGTGCTTGATAATCGGGATAATCATACCACCGCCACCGCCACCGGCGACTGCAGTATTGCTTTTGCCGCCACCGACATGGCTAACGCGATCATGCAGGAAGCGCAGAAGACCATAAGCCTCAAAGTGGCCAAAGCTTGGGTCAGCTGTTCCCTTCAGGATAACGTCGGGAGCAACATCGGTAGAGTAGGTTGTGGTTGAGTTGTAAACCTGACCACCGGCGTTGTTGTAAGTGATCTTCTTGCCTTCTGGTGTGTAGACCGTGCCTCCCCAGATAGATTGTGGGTTTTCGATCGAAAGACCAACATGATATTCGTGGTTGTGGAAGCCCTTAACAATGCGCACGCCGGTATTTCGGGTCCAGGTAAAGCCAGGAATATACTGTGCGTCGATAACCAGCGGTACTTCTTCGCTACGTACAGCCATGCCTTTTTTAAACATGGTTGCCATAGACCATGACTGACCGCCCATAACATAGAAGTCGTTGCCGCGGTCTTCATAAACGCCATACATCAGGCGTGAGCGCAGAACGTAACTGTTGCTCTGTCGTGAGTTGGATGAAGAGCCTGCACCCTGGAAGTCAAGCTCGGTATAGCCTGAGACGCTTTTTGTGTCAGAGATATTGGCGCCCACAAGTGCGGAGAAACGGCTCTGACGTTCAGACTGATGATACTCATTAATATGAGCATTCGGGCTTTGTTTCCAGGGGATGGTAGCAAAGTTTGAACTGATATCTGATGTTTCGTTTCTTGAACGGAACATGCCGGCCATTTCAACAAAGCCACCCAGGGTAATAGAGATACGCCCTACGTTAAACTGTCCTTTATGCAGAAAGTTTTTCTCAGAAGATGCTGCTGACTGAGGGACTGGCATACCGGTGATGCTGGCATAGCTGGTTGGAGAATTTTTTCTGTCAGATGGCCCGATTGTCAGGAAAGGACGTTTTGACAGTTCTGCGTTGTCGCTAAACCTGATTGGTCCGTCTATTTTTTCCTGGCCGACACGATGCATGTGTTCAGCGGTGATTTTTTTAAGCCTGAAAATCTCCTGGTCACGTTTGGCCTGGTGAACCTTCATTTGCTGAAGTTGGTTCTGCATATTTCTGATTTGCTGCTCCATCATTTCTATCTGAGATGGTGCTGCATAAGCACTGTGTGCTTCGAGGGTCAGACAGGATATAACCGAGGCAGAGATAAAAAGTTTATGTTTTAACAGCCGCGCGCCCAGCAATGTTGCTACTCCAGATCAGGGAAACTTCCTGCTCTGTTAGGCTATTTGTATCGCGTTGAATGAGAAGGTTTTATGACAATTATTCCGTAGTGGAAACGGAGTGACAGCGCTGTTAATTTATGAAAAATATTTACATAAAAATGGCCACGGCACAGGATTTTTTGTCTTGTACCGTGACCTGAGAGCAACGTTTTTTATGATGGCGTGCTGGCACCACGTCTCAGGCGCTTTTCTCCCATAAACAGGAGAAGAGGGGCTGCAATGAAAATAGAAGAAGATGTGCCAACAACAATACCAAAAAGCATGGTCCAGGCGAAGCCGGAAAGCGTGGCTCCGCCAAACAGCGCCAGAGGCAGTGTCGCCAGAAAAACAGTTGAGGATGTGCCCAGCGTACGGTTGAGCGTTTCATTAATAGAAAGGTCGAGCAGTTCTCTCAGTGGCATTGTGCGGTATTTGCGCAGGTTTTCACGTACCCGGTCATACACCACAACTTTGTCGTTCGTTGAATACCCCAGAATGGTCAGAATAGCTGCCACCATAACCAGGTCAAATTCAAATCCGGTAACGACCAGGAAGCCAACTGTTTTTGTCAGGTCGAGCACAAGGGTAATAACCGCACTCAGCGCAAACTCCCACTCAAAGCGAACCCAGATATAAATCAGAATCATCCCAAGGCTGAGTACCAGAGCCAGAATGCCGTTGCGGAACAGCTCCGCAGAGACAGATGCCCCTACAGCATCAGCTCTGATAACCGTTGCGCCGGGCTGGGCTTCATTGATGGCATGGCGAACAGTGTCAACAACAGCTTCAGTTTTCTGACCTACTGCTGTGTCGAGCCTGATCAGAACATCTTTGTCACTGCCAAAGGTCTGAATAGAGGCATGCTCAACACCAGAGCTGGCCAGCGCATGGCGCAGCCTGGCAAAGTCAGCATTGTCCGGGGTTTTTGCTTCAACAACAATGCCACCACGAAAGTCGAGCCCCAGGGTCAGACCCGGGTAAAAGAACAGCCCGAGTGATGCCAGTGACAACACGGCAGAGGTAATGAGGCCGGCGAAGCGCCCGCGCATAAAGTTGATATGAGTGTCTTTGCGAACAAAGCGCAGAAGAGGACGTCCGAACATATGATGCGCCTCGTCTCAGACCGGCAGGCTTGCCGGGCGCGTCAGAGCGTACCAGCGAACCATAAGCAGTCGGGAAAGGAAGAGAGTGGTAAACAGGGTGGTGACAATACCGATGGTAATTGTCAGGGCAAAACCTTTGACCGGGCCTGTGCCGAACACAAACAGCATGACGTGTGCCAGCAGGGCTGTCGCATTACTGTCTACGATAGTTGATGTAGCCCGTTCAAACCCGACCTGCATCGCGTTGAGAGGGCTGCGGCCCCGCGCCACCTCTTCACGTATACGCTCATTGATCAGGATATTGGCATCAACCGCCATGCCCAGGGTCAGAAGCATACCGGCCATTCCTGGCAAAGTCAGTGTGGCTTCAAACAGCGAGAGAATAGCCATCATCAGCACCAGGTTGGCCAGCAGAGCAATGTTGGCATACCAGCCAAAACGGCCATAAAACAGTGCCATAAACACAATAACCAGGACAAAGCCTGTTGCCAGGCTAAACATACCGGCACGGATAGAGGCAGCACCCAGTGACGGGCCAATGGTACGCTGTTCAACAACGGTCAATGGGGCGGGCAGAGCGCCGGCATTAAGCATCAGAGCCAGGTTTGTAGCGCTGTCTTTATTAAAGCCACCGGTAATCTGACCATTCCCGCCAGTTATCGGGCCTCTGATAACAGCGGCTTCAACGACCTTATTGTCGAGCACAATTGCAAAGCGTTCGCCAACGTGAGCGCGTGTGATGTCTGAGAAAGCATGAGCCCCGGTTGAGTCGAGTGAGAAAGCAACCGCCCAGCCACCGCTGTCAGAATCAATTGTTGCTGCCGCATTTGTCAGGCTCGTACCGTCGACATCCACGTGGTCGTAGACCGGCAGAGTCGTGCTGTCGTTTGAGTCATACATCGGCAGCAGAGTAACGCCAGGAGGCGGAGCCGAGGCGTGCATCGGGTTGGCATCAACCAGCCTGAAGGTCATTTTGGCTGTTGTGCCAAGCAGGTTTTTAATCCGTTCAGGATCACTGACGCCAGGCAGCTCTACTACAATACGGTCATCACCCTGGCGCGTAATTTCAGGGTCAATCGCGCCCGTTCCGTCGATACGGCGGCGGACAATTTCAATCGACTGGGCAATGGCTGAGCGCGCGCGCGCTTCCATAGCTTCAGGCGAGAGTGTCAGGGCAATGGTGCCGTTCGGCCCGGCTGTTACAGTAAATTCGTGTGGGGCGGCCTGAGGCATTTTACGCAGAACAGCCAGGTCAGCCTCAGTTTCTGAGGGCACACGTGGGGTAAACGTAACTGCGCTTTTGTCCGTGTCGACGGTGATATTGCGGTAGCCAAGCTGGGCCTGCAGCAATGTTGAACGCATGTTGTCGGCCAGTGCCTGTAACCGGTCGTGCGTCAGGCTTTTCAGATCGATCTGCATAAGCAGATAGGAGCCACCGCGAAGGTCCAGTCCGAGATGGACCTGGCGCCAGGGGATGGAGGGGACGGGCTTGCGCAGGCCATTGGGGAGGCAAAGCAGCAGACCTGCCAGGCACACACCTAAAACCAGGGCCATCTTAAGTCGGCTGTAGTACATTCTCACCTGAAATTGTCAGTTTGGGTTGGCGAAACATGCCGCTCTCTGCCAGATGATGCAACACTCGTCAGCCATAAACCCATCGTTTATGATATATTTTATGGTGAACTGTGTCTCGTCTGCCTGTTTTGTGCGGGCAGGGGAAATCTCAGGCTGGTGTGCAAAATGCCGTGCTGTGGTTTTATAAGGTGGTAAAATTAAGCCATAGTAGAATGGCAGATCAGGACAGGGCGCGTGGCAGGTGTTGCAAAGCCGCGATACAGGAGAGCACGCCCGTTGAGGCGGAGAAGAAAAGTGCAGAAAAAATTGCGGACAGGCGTTATCGGAGCCGGACATTTCGGGCGTTATCATGCGCTTAAGGTCGGAAGTGTGGCCCGTGAGGTGCTGGCTGGTGTGTATGACCCGGATTCGCAGCGTGCTGCCCTGGTGGCTTCAGAGGCGCAATGCCCTGTGTTTGATACAGCAGAGGCCTTATTTGCTTTGTGCGATGCCGTGGTGATTGCTGCACCGGCAGAATTTCATTTCGACCTGGCTGTTAAAGCTCTGCGAGCAGGCAAACATGTGCTGGTTGAAAAGCCGGTTGCGGCTACTCTTGAACAGGCTGACCAGCTTGTGGCTCTCTCTGATGAGACGGGTCTGGTCTGTCAGGTCGGGCATTTGCTGCGTTATTCCGCTGAGCATGCCGCGATTACGCAGCGTATTACGCGCCCTCTTTACATAGAGGCGACACGTATCGCGCCCTTCAAACCACGCGGCACAGATGTATCCGTTATTCTTGACCTGATGATTCATGATCTGGATCTGGTGATGGCGATTGTCGATAGCCCTATCGCGCAGGTTGATGCCCTTGGGGCAGCGGTGAGCTCAGATCATGAGGATATCGCTAATGCGCGGGTGCGCTTTGAAAACGGCTGCGTCGCAACGATTACAGCCAGCAGAATTTCTCTCAAAACTGAGCGCAGAATGCGCCTGTTCTCGCAGGAGGGCTATCTGTCAGCTGATTTTGGTAAGCGCGAACTGGTGATGATAGGGCGCGAGCGTGGCCTGCCCTTACCTGGTACAGGGGGCTTCAGACGAGAATCGATGACCTGGAAGGAAAGTGATTCGCTGCACGCTGAGCATGAGGCTTTTGTTGCGGCCTGCCTGGATGGGGCTTCGGTCGTGGTTGACGCACGTGCGGGCCGGCGCGCGCTTGAGGCTGCGCTGCTGGTTGCTGAGGGAATTGAGACGACGCGGCGTCGCATGGAATTGTCTGGCCTGATTCAGGAGGGCTAAGAAGAGAGGTGACTTTTTTTTAATTTTCAGGAATCCGCTGAAAACCGCAGCAAAAGTGAGATGCAAGTTTTTTTCGTGGGCAATGTGTAAAAAAAACACTAGATATAGGGGGCTTCATCAAGCAAAAGCACGAAATGTGGTGTTGCTCTTGAAGCCCTGATATACACCCGTAGTGATTAACTATTAAAGCGGAGCCAGCGATCCATGAGTCTCGTCGACGTTCAGGAAGCAAAAACCTATTGTTCTGAGCCACGCGAGCCCGGGATGTGTGATATGTTCTCTCCCTCACAGCTCGATGACATGGTTCAGCTCCCGGGCTATCATCAGGTCCGTGTTGACCGTTCGCGTGATGCCCTTCTGACGCCGTTTGGCAAAGCAACGCTTGATAACCGTTACCTTCTGCCAGATGAGAGCTACCAGGATCTGTTTGGTCGTGTAGCCTCGTATTATGGCGCTGACGCTGCACATGCTCAGCGTATTTATGATTATATGAGCCAGCACTGGTTTATGCCAGCAACACCTGTTCTCTCCAACGGTGGCACCTCGCGCGGTCTGCCTATTTCATGTTTCCTGAACGAAGCCAGCGACAGCCTGGAAGGTATTGTCGGGCTGTGGAATGAGAATGTCTGGCTGGCCAGCCGTGGTGGTGGCATCGGGTCGTACTGGGGTAACCTGCGCTCTATTGGTGAAAATGTCGGGCGTAACGGCAAAACCTCAGGCGTTATTCCTTTTATCCGGGTGATGGACAGCCTGACACTGGCGATCAGCCAGGGCTCGCTGCGTCGTGGTTCAGCTGCGGTTTATCTGCCTGTCTGGCATCCTGAAATTGAAGAATTTGTTGAAATTCGCAGACCCACCGGCGGCGACCCGAACCGTAAGGCACTGAACCTGCACCATGGTATTCTGGTGTCAGATGCCTTTATGCGTGCTGTTGAGACTGACAGTGAGTGGGGCCTGATTTCACCTAAAGATGGTACGGTTGTGCGTACCGTTTCGGCTCGTGGTCTGTGGATCCGTATTCTGACAGCTCGTATGGAGCAGGGTGAGCCTTATGTGGTTTATTCTGACCATGTGAATAATGCCCGTCCTGAACACCATAAGCTGGCGGGCCTTGAGGTTAAAACCTCGAACCTGTGCTCAGAAATCACGCTGCCAACCGGTATCGACCATCACGGCAAGCAGCGTACGGCTGTCTGCTGCCTGTCATCGCTCAATCTGGAAACCTGGGCACAGTGGCATGATAACCCGCAGTTCATTGAAGATGTTATGCTCTTCCTTGATAACGTGTTGCAGGACTTTATAGATCGCGCTCCGCCTGAAATGTCCACGGCAGCTTATGCTGCAATGCGTGAGCGGTCTGTTGGTCTGGGTGTTATGGGCTTCCATTCCTTCCTTCAGGAAAAGAAAGTCCCGTTCGAAAGCGTAGTTGCAAAATCCTGGAACCGTAAGATATTTAAACATATCCGTACCCAGGCGGATGCGGCATCCCGCAAACTGGCTGATCTGCGTGGCCCATGCCCGGACGCAGAAGAATATGGTGTGCACGAGCGCTTTTCTAACAAAATGGCAATTGCGCCAACGGCATCTATTTCAATCATTGCCGGTAATGCGAGCCCTGGTATTGAGCCGATTGCGGCTAACGTGTTCCTGCAAAAAACGCTTTCTGGTTCATTTACAGTCCGCAACCGCCATTTGCAGAAACTACTCGCCTCTAAAGGTAAGGATACAGATGAGGTCTGGTCACATATTACTCTGAATAAGGGCAGTGTGCAGGGTCTCGACTTCCTGAGTGATGACGAGAAAGACGTTTATAAAACAGCGTTTGAGCTTGATCAGCGCTGGATTGTTGAGCACGCAGCAGATCGCCAGCCGTTTGTCTGTCAGGCGCAGTCTGTCAATCTGTTCCTGCCGGCTGATGTGCATAAGCGTGACCTGCATCAGATTCATCATCTGGCATGGAAAAAAGGTTTAAAATCATTGTATTACTGCCGTTCGCTTTCTATTCAGCGTGCAGATACAGTGAGTGATGTACTGACAAAAGACAGTGTGCTGGCTGCTGATGCCGCTCAGCGTGATGCAGCAAGACCGGCTCCTGCTAATCCGACCGATTATGATGAGTGCCTTTCTTGTCAGTAATTGTTTGATTTTTAAGTTTTTATTTTTCAGGACGTATCATGAGCGAAGAAAAAACCGGGAATAATGGTGAAGAGCATTTTGACCTGCTCACCTCCAATCCAGTTTACAAACCCTTTCGGTACCCCTGGGCGTATGATGCCTGGCTGACACAGCAGCGTCTGCACTGGCTGCCTGAAGAGGTGCCTCTGGCTGACGACGTTAAAGACTGGCATCGTGTACTGAATGATACGGAACGCCATCTGGTAACGCAGATTTTCCGTTTCTTCACGCAGTCAGACGTTGAAGTGAACAACTGCTATATGAAGCATTACAGCCGGGTGTTTAAGCCGACTGAAGTGCTGATGATGCTCTCAGCATTTTCGAATATTGAGACCATTCATATAGCGGCTTACAGCCATCTGCTTGATACGCTGGGTATGCCTGAGTCAGAATATTCTGCATTTCTTAAGTATAAAGAAATGAAAGATAAATATGACTATATGCAGGCTTTTTCGGTCGATAGTAAGCACGAAATTGCCAAAACTCTGGCAGCCTTTGGTGCCTTCACAGAGGGACTTCAGCTTTTTGCTTCTTTTGCAATTTTGCTTAATTTCCCGCGCTTTAACAAGCTGAAGGGTATGGGGCAGATCGTTTCATGGTCGGTGCGTGATGAAACACTGCATTGTCTTTCAACGATCAGACTGTTCAAAACCTTTGTGCACGAAAATCCGGAAATCTGGACAGATAAGCTCCGTGATGAGCTGTATGATATCTGCCGTGCAATTGTTGAACATGAAGAAGCGTTTATTGACCTTGCTTTCGAAATGGGTTCTGTTGAGGGGCTCGATGCGCAGCAGGTGAAGAGTTATATTCACTTTATTGCTGACCGTCGTCTGATTCAGCTGGGTCTTGAGCCAATTTATAAAACGCAGAACAACCCGCTTCCATGGCTTGATGATATGCTTAATGCTGTTGAGCATGCGAACTTCTTCGAAAACCGGGCAACGGAATATAGTCGTGCCTCGACCACCGGAACGTGGGAAGAGGCTTTCGAAGCCTCTGTTTTTGAATAAAATATCTTTAGCTGTTGCCCGGGTTCGCCCGGGTGGCAGCCTGCACCTGTTGCAGTGAGAGGCGCAGAGCCTCTCCCTCTTTAAGAATGCGACTGCTTTCAGGTGTAAAGCCGCCTTCGGGTGTGTGCAGGGTCAGCCCTGGCAAAATGCGTGACGGTCCTTTCACGCCATATCTTCCCTGAATGAGCATGAGGCGTGCTTCACGTCCGGTTTTTGGCCAGAGCGGAAAAAGTGTAACATCACCAAAGCGGTGTTCTGTCAGTGCTGTACAGGCGCGACTCATAAGAGAGGCCGGCAGAATGAGTGTCAGGCTGCCTTTATGTCTGAGCAGGCGCGTGCAGCCTTTGATCCAGCTTTCAAGCGTATCAGTCAGGGCACGACGGGCGAGATCACGCTGAGCATGAGGTGAGGGTGTACCTTCGGTCGGATGCCATGGCGGATTCGCAAAACAATGGTCAAATCGACAGAAAGGTAGTGTCCCGGGCAAATCATAAGGGAAAGTGGCTTGCAATAATGTCACATTCTCGCGCTTATTGGCGGCAAGATTGTGGCGGGCCAGTTCAATCGAGGGGGCGTCTGCTTCAATACCCCATAAATCCAGCTCAGGCAGGCGCTGAGACAGGCAGAGCAGGCCTGCACCTGCGCCGCAGCCTATTTCAGCGACCCGCTGCTTTGCGCGTGCGGGCACAGCAGCCGCAATAAGGACTGGTTCAAGCCCTGTTCGGTTGCCGGAAAGAAACTGGTCATAAACTATTTTTCCGGCCATAAGGGTGCCAGACGAAAGAGAGGACATAAAAGACATACCCGGCTCTGATCAGAATTATCAGTTTATTGTAAAACGGTTGAAGCTTGACGCTGTTCTGGTGCCCCGCATATGAGAGTGCGTCAACTTATTCCATTGGCTGGGGGAAGTAGCGTTTGAATAGTATCATTAGTCTGTCGAAATTCGGCACGGCCACAAAGCCAGGATGGATTGAGTATTTCAGTGAGTAAGCCAGGAGAAGCGGGCTTAAAAGCCCTGGCTGATTATCTTGCCGCAGATATGCGGGCATGTAATCAGGTGATTATTGATCGTATGCAGAGTTCTGTGGCGTTGATTCCTCAGCTCGCAGCACATCTGGTCGCGGCGGGCGGTAAGCGCTTAAGGCCTTTGCTGACACTGGCTTCGGCACGTCTCTGCGGGTATGACGCAGGGGATCAGAATTTACGGCATGTTGAAATTGCAGCATGTGTAGAGTTTATTCATACTGCGACTTTGCTGCATGATGATGTGGTTGATGAAAGTCAGCTCAGGCGCGGTCTTGCCAGCGCCAATGCTATTTTTGGCAATAAGGCCTCAGTTCTGGTTGGTGACTTCCTGTTTGCGCGTGCCTTTCAGATTCTGACAGCTGATGGCTCTCTCGGTGTCATGGCTATTCTGTCTGCTGCGTCTGCTACGCTGGCAGAGGGGGAGGTTATGCAGATGACCACCCAGAATGATCTGTCTACCTCGGTCGATCAGTACCTTCAGGTCATTTATGGTAAAACTGCCGCTCTGTTTGCCGCAGCCTGTGAGGTTGGCGCCGTTATTGGTGAGGTTCCGGCCGAAAAACGTGAGGCCTTGCGTCTGTATGGTGCAAACCTGGGTATGGCGTTCCAGCTGGTTGATGATGCTCTTGATTATGCAGCAGACCAGGCTCTACTGGGTAAAGAAGTTGGTGATGATTTCAGAGAAGGTAAGGTCACGCTGCCTGTGCTTGCGGCCTATGAAGCCGGCAGTGAAGAGGATCGGGTTTTCTGGCGCCGTGTGATTGAAGAGACTGAGCAGCAGCCTGAAGACCTTGATAGAGCTTTGCGTTTAATTAAAGAGACTGATGCAATAGCAACAACGCTCAGAAAGGCAGAAGACTATGCCCAGAAGGCGCGGGCTTCTCTGAGTGTTTTTGAAGAAAGCGCTCTTAAAACGCTTCTGACTGAAACAGCAAGTTACTCAGCCAGTCGCGAAAGCTGACAGACTTTTACGTTCATTTTTTTTGCAGAACTAACAGGCACTGACCGGAGATATTTCGGTCAGTGTTTTTTATTTTGCAGATTCTTTTATATCTGCCAGCAACATATGCGGTGCGTCATCTGCCCAGTCTCTGATGTCAGAATAGCCATAATGCGTAAGGCGGGGCAGAAGTTTATCTGCCTGTAGTGGCGGGGCTGTAAACCACGCAGCGGGAGCCTGATCGGGTACAGGCCTGTCAGTGGGGGGAGGGGCAGCACGAAGCAGGGTTAAGGCCTGTCGTGCAACCGCCATGGCAGGGTCAAGCCAGGTAATGTGAGGTGGTGAAACGGCTTTTAGCTGGTCGAGTATGAATGTATAATGTGTGCAGCCAATGCCAATAGTATCAAGTCGGTCACTGTCTTTATGTGTAAATAAGCCAGCAATTTCCTGTCTCACAGAGTCTGCAGAGACATCATCACCACGGAATGTTTTCTCTGCCAGAGTAGCGAGACCCGGCGCGGCATGCGCAATGAGAGTACATTCAGGAGCATAAAGTGCGTGCAGCCGCCCCAGGTAAGGGCGTCGTGTCGTTGCACGGGTGGCAACAAGGCCGATAACACCGGTCTGTGTTGTGCGGGCGGCCCATCTGATGGGGGGCACGCAGCCGACAAACTGCATATCCGGTCGCGCTGCGCGCAGTGCATCAAGAGCGAGAGTGCTGGCGGTATTGCAGGCAATAACCACAAGATGCGGGTTCAGCCTGTCGATCGCCTGCGAGATAAGCGTAACAATACGCTGCGTTAAAAATAAATCATCCTGTTCGCCATAAGGGAAAACAGCTGTATCTGCCAGATAGTCAATGGCCAGAGTCGGGCTGAGTTCTCTTATGGCCTGCACGATACCAAGGCCACCTATTCCTGAATCGAAAGTCAGAATACGGGGTAACCCTGAACGTGCAGTAAGGCTCATAGTATCTGTTTTATCCCTGACGGGCTTTATAAGCAGCTGCTTCTTCAAGAGTCGCAACCCCACCATGTCGGGCTGACCACGCACATGGGTCTTCAAGGAAGCGACGTACTTCTGAGGCAGCACTTTCTGAGAAGTAAGGGTGTGTTGAGCAGGCTTCAAGCACATCCCACCAGGTGCACAGAGAATGCAGGGTAACATTCATATCAGCAAGGGTGCGGTGCACACCAGGGAAAACGCCATAGTAGAAAACAACAAAAGCATGGTTAACGACAGCACCCGCTTCACGCAGGGCATTCGCAAACTTTACTTTTGAACCGCCATCAGTCGTCAGGTCTTCCACCAGCAGGGTGCGCATGTTTTCAGGCACATCACCTTCGATCTGAGCATTGCGACCAAAACCTTTAGGCTTTTTACGCACATATGCCATTGGCAGCAGCATGCGATCAGCCATCCATGCAGCAAAGGGAATACCAGCAGTTTCGCCGCCTACAACGGCATCCAGGCTTTCATAGCCTACATGACGGCCAATTTTTTCAACACCCAGCTCCATAATCTTTGTACGGGCGCGAGGGAAGAAAATGATGCGACGGCAGTCGATATAGACGGGTGACTTCCAGCCAGACGTCAGGGTGTAAGGGTCTTCAGGGCGAAAATTGACGGCTTTGATTTCTAAAAGCAGACGTGCTGTTGTCAAAGCGGCATCGTGATCCCAGCTGCTGGCCTGGCCAGAATAGGACGAAGCCAGATTTTCTGGTGATGTCATGAGCACTTCCTCACACGATAAAAGGAGTTAAACTGATGCTGGCATAGCCGCTGACAGCGCGAAAATCCATTCTTCATTGCATTTCTGGTCTTATTTTTCAGCCAGAAAATAATTTGATTTTCACTCTGTTCTTTTATGCAGTAAACATAACGGGTAATTAAGATAAAACTGATGTGTAAAACAGACGTGAAGGTTTGTAATATTTTTGCTCTTGCATCTGGCCATAATCTGGCCTTTAATCAGCGAAAGTTAAGAATGTTTATCAACTAGGAGAAATGTCGTGGCTACCGGAGCGAGTCGGATTACCCGCAAGTGCGAACGGGCCGTCATTACGGCATATCAGGAGCTGCGTGAGGTTGGTACACAGGATCTTACCGCTTTCAACGCATGCACCACTCTGTATCGTATTCACCACCCTGAAGCATCGCTGAACGAAGCGCGGCGCCTTGTTTCAGAGTGGATTGATCATCATATTGTACGTAAGGCTGACGGGGTGACCAACGGCTGCGACTGTCCCTGATAGCGTATCAACAGTTTTAAAAAATAATTTTATATCAGGTGCAGGGCTGGCTCTGCGCCTTTTTTGTTATGTCTCATTATCTGATGGAATGTGCGCCACTTAGGCTCAGGACCTGTTAATTTATTGCCGTGAGAGAGTTGTTGTGATTCAACGGGCTTGCCGATGAAGGTGAGCCTGTGAGTGATGTATTTTTGTTGTCTGAACGTCAGATGGAGCGGGTTGAGCCGTTTTTTCCTCTGGCGCACGGCGCGTGCCACGCGTGGAGACAAGATACGATCGCTGTGCTCATACTTTCATGTCCGCGATTCATATCGCAGCACGTTTCATCTTCTATCTTAAAGAATGAGGCCTGAGCCTAATGGGTCACTATATGACCCTGTTATAACCGGAAAATAAATGATGCAAAGCGTGTGTAAATCATACGATCCTGAGATTTTACCTGAAGGTTTTTCTTACCCGCAAACATATTTAGATCTCGAAAAAACGTTTCGACCTTTAAAATACTTTATGTGGTGGTTTTTAGATTCTCGTTCCCAATCGGGTCAACTGGAATGGAAATTAAGAATGAGTTGTAAAACAGAAGGGTGGAAGTATTTTTCAGATATTGATCCCATCCCTTTTGCGCGAGACGGTGACTGGGCCGCATTTTTTAATGGAAATGACCACTCTGGTAACCCTGCAATTGTTGTCGCTGATTTAGGAAATAAAGAAAATTCCTACAAAATTGCTAATTTTGAAGTCTGGTATGATAATGCACTCAGAGATGCCGGTTTGAAATAAATTTAGCTGGCACTTTTTCCCCCAGGGTCAGGACCTGTTAATTTATTGCTGTGAGAGAGTTGTTGTGATTCAACGGGCTTACCGATGGAGGTGAGCCTGTGAGCAATGTATTTTTGTTGTCTGAATGTCAGATGAAGCGGGTTGAGCCGTTTTTTCCTCTGGCGCACGGCGTGCCACGCGTGGCGACAAGATACGATCGCTGTGCTCATACTTTCATGTCCGCAATTCATATCGCCGCAACTGCCATCTTCTATCTTAAAGAATGAGGCCTGAGCCTGAGTATTTACTGGCGTGATATCTGTAAGGACGGGGCAGATATAAAAAAGGCCGGAAAAATTTCCGGCCTTCAGTATTTTCAGCGTTCGCTGAATGGAACAAATGCTCTGGGGGCTGCCCCGGTATAAAGCTGGCGAGGGCGACTGATACGCTGTCCTGGTTCTTCAACCATTTCCAGCCACTGGCTGACCCAGCCTGTTGTTCTGGCAAGAGCGAACAGCACAGTGAACATGCTTGTTGGAATACCCATAGCTTTAAGAATAATGCCTGAGTAGAAATCAACGTTAGGGTAGAGTTTACGCTGAACGAAATACTCGTCAGTGACCGCAATTTTTTCAAGTTCAATGGCCAGGTCGAGCAGCGGGTCGTTTTTAATGCCCAGTTCGTCAAGCACTTCGTAGCAGGTTTTCTGCATAATCTTAGCGCGTGGGTCGAAGTTTTTATAAACACGATGCCCAAAGCCCATAAGCTTAACGCCGCTGGTTTTGTCTTTAACCTGTTTGATAAAGGCCGGAATATTCTCTTTAGTGCCGATTTTTTCGAGCATTTTCAGCACAGCTTCGTTTGCACCACCATGTGCGGGTCCCCACAAAGCAGCAATACCAGCAGAGATGCAGGCAAATGGGTTTGCACCGGTTGAACCAGCCATTCGTACGGTTGAGGTCGAAGCATTCTGTTCATGATCCGCATGAAGGATAAGAATGCGGTTCATTGCTCGTGCAAGCACCGGATTGATTTTGTAAGGCTCTGATACACGTGTGAACATCATAGAAAGGAAGTTCTCAGCGTAATTCAGGTCATTACGGGGGTAAATCAGGGCCTCACCCAGGCTGTATTTATAAGTCCATGCGGCGATGGTCGGAATTTTTGCAATTAAACGCATTGCAGCCAGCTGGCGGTTGGCTTTGATTGCGATGTCACCGGCATCAGGGTAGAATGCTGCCAGAGCTCCCACAGTGCCACACAGCATTGCCATTGGATGAGCGTCACGACGGAACCCGTTGAAAAAATTGCGAATCTGTTCGTGCAGAAGGGTGTGATTAGTCAGTGTGTGTGTGAATTTTTTATATTCATTCTGGTCAGGCAGCTCGCCATTCAGAAGAAGGTAAATGACCTCTTCAAAAGTTGCGTTCTCGGCCAGCTCAGCAATTGAATAGCCGCGATGAAGGAGAATGCCCTTATCGCCATCAATAAAGGTTATTTTGCTGTTGCAGGATGCGGTTTCCCCATATCCCGGATCAAATGTAAATGCGCCAAGCTGCGCAGGTAACGTGCGGATGTCGATAACATCCTGGCCCAGGGTGCCTGACAGGACAGGAAATTCGGCTGTTTTACCGTCGAGCGAGAGGGTAGCGGTTCTCTGCTTACCTTCGTTTTGCGATGCGCTCATAATCGTTCCTTTGATGCTTTTAATATCGTGCTGTGATCCACGATCAGATTTGCGGATCATCTTTCCCTGATCTTGCAGGAAACGAAAAGGAGCTTCACGGTAAAGCGGTCGTTATCGCGGAATGCGTTCCCGGAAAACTGCGGTTTTTCGGTGTCAGGGTCGCGAGAATGTGTCCAGAGAAAGGCTTAGTGCATCACAGTCTGACCAGCCCAGGGAGACCGGAGAGCTATCGCATTTCCACAAAGAGAATATGGCAAGTGCGCCAGGTGTGAAGTCGCATTCTGTTTGGCTGTCGCGGGAGGCAAGAATGCGGGCCAGCTCAGAAATGCCAGGGTTGTGGCCAACCAGCAGAATAGTTTGTGCATAATCCGGTGCGGCCTGAATGTTCTGAAGCAAAGACTGCCATGAGGCATTATAAAGCTGTGCTGAGAAGATAACCGGTTTATGAGGTTGTGGCACCACGACTGAGAGTGTCTGGCGCGTGCGTTGTGCGGGGCTGCAAAGAATATAATCCGGCACAGGCATCCGTTCCTGCAACCAGAGGTGACAGCGTCGTGCCGTTTCTTCCCCCCTCTGTGTCAGAGGGCGGGCAAGGTCAGCCTCTTCGCTAAAGTCACCAAAGGGTGCCGGAGCTGCTTCAGTATGTCTGAGCAGTATCAGGCGTCGTGCGGTCACGCTGATGTTTTATCAGTTTCTGAACGGGCAATAGCCTCATGGTGACGAATAACTTCATTGATAATGAAAGTCAGGAATTTTTCTGCAAAATCCGGGTCCAGACGCGCTTCTTCAGCTAGCCTGCGCAGACGGGCAATCTGGCGTGTTTCACGCGCAGGGTCAGCCGGCGGCATATGATGGCGGGCTTTAAGGGCGCCTACGGCCTGTGTGCAGCGAAAACGCTCAGCCAGCATGGAGACAAGCGCAGCATCAATATTATCGATGCTGTGACGAAGGGTGAGGAGGGCTTCAACGGGGGTGGGCTGATCTGACACGCTAAACTCATTTTTTGAAAAGGGACAGGGAGGCAGTATATCGTGATTGTTGTCAGGAAGGAATGTTTTCGAGATCAAGTGCTTCTGCCGGCAGGTCAATCCATGCCAGATGGCCGCCTTTGCCGGCACCGGTGTCTGTAAAAACGGCCTGCCCGCCAGCCCGGCCAGGCAGTGTCAGCGGGCAGCCGTTAGTTGAGCGCTGGTCGTGACCGCAATAAACAGTATAGCCGGTTGGAATATAGTTAACCCAGTTCAGGCATCGTTCGGGGTATCCGTCTTTCTGCACACGGTTGGTGGTTTCACCAAATAATGCCCGTGAGAGCAGAAAGGTGACACGCCCGAGCGCAGGCGGTGGTGGTTCAAGCAGCATGCGCAGGTCGAACGCACCATGGACAAAGGCTTTTTGCCCCAGAACGGCCCACGCTGGTGCGTCTTCCAGATAGGGCAGGATACGGTCGAGGACATCTTCGTTTTCGGGGCGGTTCAGCTGAGCGAGAGTTTTTTCTAAAGGCGGATCAGAACGCAGCTTACGCCCCATAAGCGCACGACCCAGCTTCCGGTCATGGTTGCCTATCAGAAAAAAACCTTTTCCTTTATCAATAATGTCCATCATGACGCGCAGCACACCGGCACTTCCCGGGCCGTAGTCAATGAGGTCTCCGAGCTGAATAATATAGCGATCAGTTGAAACTGCGTGACGGAAAGCTTCAAAATCCCCGTGTACATCACCGATAATGCGGAGTCCTTTTTTAAGTGCAGGGTTCACTTTTCCGTCAATATAAAAACCTCGGGGCATTAACATTTATCCGCTTTATCAGTCTTACAGTGGGCTCTGGCTACGGCTGCATAAAAAGAGAGAACACATTTTGTACATAATTGCCTGATGCACAAGCATGTGAAAAGTCAGAGAGGGCGTTTTCTGCCTAAACTAGCTTAAATTACGGCGTTGTAAGATGTCGTGCTGAAAAACATAAAAGTAGAAAAACAGGAAGTTCTCTCATGAAAGAGCGCATTCGTAACGTATCACTGCGCAGTAAAGTTTGTTCGGCTGAAGATGCCGCAGCCCTGATCCGTCATGGTCATGTTGTTGGCACAAGTGGTTTTACCGGCGCAGGGTACCCTAAGAGTGTTCCGGGCGCTCTGGCTAAACGTATGGCGGAAGCTCAGGCAAAAGGTGACGAGTATCGCATCAGCCTGATTACAGGTGCATCAACAGGCCCGCAGCTTGATGGTGAGCTGGCAAAAGTAAACGGTGTGTCTTTCCGTTCACCGTTTAATACAGATGCGGGAATGCGTAACCGTATTAATGCAAATGAAACAGACTATTTTGATAACCATCTTGGTCAGGTAGCAGCCCGGGCTGAGCAGGGAAATTACGGTAAGTTTGATATTGCAGTGGTTGAGGCAACGGCCATCACCGAAGACGGTGGCATTGTGCCAACCTCGTCAGTTGGTAACTCTCAGACCTTTCTCGATCTTGCTGATAAAGTCATCATCGAAGTGAATGAATGGCAGAATGCAGAGCTTGAGGGCATTCATGATATCTGGGATGGCAATGTCAGTGGTGCGCCAGGGCGTGATATTATTCCGCTGCGCCGGGCAGATGACCGGATCGGTGGTTTGTCACTGCGGCTCGACCCCTCTAAAGTTGCTGCTATTGTCAGAACAAATGATTCTGACCGTAATGCTCCTTTTGCAGCCCCGGATGCCGCGGCTAAGGCGATTGCAGGGCATTTGCTTGAATTTTTTCAGCATGAGGTAAAAACAGGGCGTCTGCCTCCTTCACTCCTGCCATTGCAGTCAGGCGTTGGTAACGTTGCCAATGCGGTGCTTGACGGCCTGAACGAAGGCCCGTTTGAAAACCTTATCGGCTACAGCGAAGTGATCCAGGACGGCATGCTGTCTATGCTGGATTCCGGCCGTATGCGTATTGCCTCAGCGACATCGTTCTCGCTGAGCCCGGAAGCTGCGACTGAAATTAATAACCGGATGGATTTCTTTAAAAAGAAACTCATTTTGCGTCAGCAGGATATCAGCAACAACGTGGGTGTTATCCGCCGTCTTGGCTGTATTGCTATGAACGGTATGATTGAAGCTGATATTTACGGTAACGTGAACTCAACGCGCGTTATGGGTTCAAAAATGATGAACGGTATCGGCGGCTCAGGCGATTTTGCCCGTAATGCTTATCTGTCCATCTTCCTGTCACCTTCTACGGCTAAAGGCGGTTCAATTTCTGCTATCGTGCCTATGGCAGCGCATGTTGATCATATCATGCAGGATACGCAGATTTTTGTAACAGAGCAGGGCCTTGCTGACCTGCGTGGCATGTCACCAGTTAATCGTGCACGCACAATTATTTCGAAATGTGCTCACCCTGATTATAAGCCAATGCTTCAGGATTATTTCGATCGCTCTCTCAAAGAATCTTTCGGCAAGCACACACCACATCTGCTGAAAGAAGCTCTGTCATGGCATCAGCGCTTTATTGATAACGGCACAATGAAACTCTGACTGAAGGATGTAAGGGCAGGGCGGTTTATGCCGCCTTTGCTTTTATAACAGCTAGGCTCAGGACTCATTCTTTGAGATAGAAGATGAAGCTTGCAGCGATATGGATTGCGGA
>NZ_JOPI01000040.1:0-58422 GCF_002153695.1 Acetobacter sp. DsW_059 | reverse complement strand
CATTTTATGTTTTTTGGGGAGGCTAAAGTGATTGAGTTACTTAATTTTTATTCCATATCATTTAGTTATATCTCTTTTGTTGAGGAGTAGTCCGGTATTGTGCGGCAGTCTGAAGGCTGCAAGTGCGGCAACTGAAGAAACAATACCGACAATAACAAAAGATGATGCAAAATCTGCTGCGGCCGGAACTGTATTGTGATGAAACTGCGAAGAAAAAGTTAGTGTTCCTGCCGCAATTGAAATGCCAAAGGCAACGAGTATCTGCTCCATGGTTGAGTAAAAACTGGTTGCGCTGCTTATCCGTTGAGGGGGGACGTCAGAATAGGCGATGGAATTATAGGCGGAGAATAAAACTGCCTGACACACGCCTGCTGTAAAAATAATCAGCATAAGTCCCCATAATGCTTCTCCTCTGTGGAAGAACGTAATGAGTGTGCCAAGAATGGCAGCTGAAAAGCCGTTGAGCATAAGAGTGTATCTGAAGCCAAATCTGCGCAGAAGGCGCGGTATGAAAGGTGTCATTGCAATAGCACCGATGGGTGCGAAGGAGATCATGATGCCGCTTCGGGCGGGTGTCAGTCCGGCAATGCTTTGTAAAAATAAAGGTAGCAGAAACGGGAATGCTCCCAGAGCAATGCGTGAGGCGCCGGCTCCAATAAAAGCCAGTCTGAAAATTTTTAGCCTGAGAAGAGTGAAGTCAAGAAATGGATTGCGCGTGTAGCAATTATATAAGCCGGCACAGCAGGCGCCGGTAGCAAAAAGCGCGAGTGATATGAGTTTGGATGCCTGGTTGTGGCTAAATAATTCAATGGATATTGCGATGCAGGTCAGTCCGGATGCAGTAATGATGAATCCTTTTATATTGAATGACTTTGCATTTTTTACTCTTATTTCAGGTACAAATTTATAAATCATGGGAATTATTATAAGGCAAAAGGGTATGTTAATATAAAAATCCCATCTCCATGAATAATATGTAGTAATAAAGCCACCCGCGGCCGGGCCGAGAAGAGGGCCGAGCGCGACGGGCAGCATCATCCATGTCATGGTCGAAACCAGCTTATCTTTGGGCGTAATGCGCAGGATAATGAGTTTCCCGACCGGAAACATCAGGGCGCCGCCAAAGCCCTGTAATGTTCTCATAGCGACAAGAAAGCTGAGGCTTTGTGCTGAGGCGCAGGCAACAGAAGCAGTAATAAAAATAAACAGCGCCATACAAAGGGTGGTGCGGCTGCCCAGTCTGTCTGCCAGCGGGCCGGATGCCGGAATAAAAATGGTCAGGCCGATGAGGTACGCCGTTAATGTGGCTGACGTGTCAACTATACTGACGTGAAGGGTATGAGCAATAGAGGGCAGGGCTGTTGTTAGTATTGTTGCGTCAAGCTGCTCGATAAAAACAGTGCTGGCTATAAGTAAAACGATAAGAGGTAAATTAAGAGGCTTTTGCATAATTAATCATGAACTCGTGTAGGGTATTGGTAGAAAAAGAGTGGATTCAATATGTGGTATTAATAAAATTTAAGTGTATGCTGATGGTCGTTAACCACAGAATGGAGAAAAATCCAGATGGCTGATGATAAACTTAAAGTCGTAGCGAATAAAGTTGAAGGACTGGCTACGGAAGCTAAAGGTCGCGCTAAGGATGCGGTTGGTGGTCTGACAGGTGATATTGGTCTTCAGGCTGAGGGTAAGTTTGACCAGTTTGCCGGTGGCGCACGTCAGGACTTTGCCGATCTTTATGAAGAAGGTGAAGGGTTTGTAGAAAAAGCCACAACTTTTGTGCGTGATAAACCTCTTCTTTCTCTGGGGATTGTATCAGGTGTTGCTCTTATTCTGAGCTGGCTGATGTTCCCGCGTAAAAAAAGTTCCTGAACTTTTTTTTGATGCGACTCTTGCCCTGAGTCGCAAAAAGTGATTCTCCTTGCTTTACGGAGTCGCGATTGGTACGACTCGTGAAATAACATCGAGTCGTACCATGACTGATGAAAGCAGGGGTAATGCCGGATCTGACACGGGAACTTCAATATGGCGGCCGCGTAGCCGGAGTGGACGAAGTTGGCCGTGGTCCTCTGGCAGGTCCTGTTGTCGCTGCGGCCGTTGTTTTCGGTGCCGGTGTGCCAGACGATCTGGCAGCGATCATTGATGATTCCAAAAAACTTAAGCCTCAGTTGCGTGCGTTTATAGCTGCGCGTTTGCCTGAGGTTCCGGGTGTTGAAATTGGCCTGGGAGCTGTTTCTGCTCCCGCAATAGATCGCCTTAATATTCATAATGCGGCTCATCTGGCTATGCAGCGTGCCGTCGCGCGCCTGCCTCGTTTGCCAGATCATGTGCTGGTTGACGGTAATAAAAAACCAGATTTCGGGTGCAGTGCGGAGTGCCTGGTCGGCGGTGACAGCCTTAGCCTGTCCATCGCGGCGGCTTCTGTGATCGCTAAGGTCACGCGCGACCGCATTATGAACAGCCTTGATCAGCGCTGGCCAGCTTATGGATGGGCGAAAAATTCAGGTTACGGCACAGCGGTGCATCGTCAGGCACTGATCGCATCAGGTATTACCCCCCATCATCGCAAAACATTCGGCACAGTCCGTAAACAATTCGAACTTTATTATGCAGGAGAGCAGGTATGAGCGGCGCAAAAACGGTAGATAAAGAGCTGCCGCTGGATCAGATTCTGTGTGGTGAATGTGTGGAAGTCATGAAAACGCTTCCGTCAGGCTCAGTTGACTGCATTTTTGCTGATCCGCCATATAATCTGCAGCTGCGGGGTGAGTTGCGTCGCCCGGATGATACGCTTGTTGATGGTGTTGATGATGACTGGGATAAATTTTCAGACCTGCAGGCATATGATAAATTCACACGTGACTGGCTGAAAGAAGCGCATCGCCTGCTTGATAAGGACGGTACGATCTGGGTAATCGGCTCTTATCATAATATTTTTCGTATTGGTGCCATCCTGCAGGATCTGGGGTTCTGGATCCTGAATGATATCGTCTGGCGTAAATCAAATCCTATGCCTAATTTTCGTGGGCGGCGTTTTACCAATGCACATGAGACGATGATCTGGGCCGCTAAGAGCGAAACCAGCCGTTATCGCTTTAACTACCAGGCGATGAAGGCTCTTAATGATGATGTGCAGATGCGCTCTGACTGGTGCCTGCCGTTGTGCACAGGCAACGAGCGGTTGCGTAACGAACATGGGCTGAAGCTTCATCCTACGCAAAAGCCTGAAAGTCTTTTGCACAGAGTGCTGCTGGCTTCCACGTCAGTTGGTGATGTTGTGCTGGACCCGTTTACAGGCACCGGCACAACACCTGCAATGGCCCGCCGCTTGCGTCGTCGTTTTATCGGTGTTGAACGTCATCCTGATTATATTGCCGCGGCGCGTCAGCGTGTTGCGCAGGAAGTGCCTCTTGCTGAGGATGCAGTCGTGACAACACCAGATAAGCGTGAAGCGCCAAGGGTTCCATTTGGTAGCCTGGTCGAGCAGGGGCTGCTTGATGCCGGAACCATGTTGTATGATAAGAAAAGACGTATTCGCGTTGTTGTTTCACCTGATGGTACGGTTATCAGCGGCAATAAGCGGGGCTCTATCCATAAAATGGGTGCTGCACTGACAAACGCCCCGTCATGCAATGGCTGGACATTCTGGCATTTCGAACGTGGTGGTGAGTTGCTGCCTCTTGATGTCTTACGTCAGGAAAGTCTGGCGCTTACTGCTCAGCTCATGGCTGAAGCACCTGCAGCCGCAGCAGGTTGACACAAAAAAGCCGGGGAAGAAATTTCCCCGGCTTTTTCTGAACTGATTTAACTGCCGCTAAATCCCAGGAAGCCAACGGATGGCTGTGGTTTCCCGCCCGACTGGTCGGGTAATTTCCCAGGTTTTGCAACTGACTTTTCAGGTTTTATTTTTCTTCCTGTGTCAGGCTGGTCTCCTGATGAGGCAACGGTTTCTTTGACAGAGGATACCGTTGATGCACGGGTATTTTGTCCACGCATCGACAGAAGAAGAAATGTGATGGCATTTCTGTTCATGTCAATCGACATCTCCAGGGGGGTCTGCCCCAGGATGTTGCGCCCGTTCAGATCTGCTCCACGGTTGATTGACTCTTTAGCAGATGGCGTACTGCCACGGTTAATGGCATCAAACAATGCTGCTGTGGGCTCGATATCACCACTGCCATGTTCATCCTCGCCGTCTTCTTCTGCCGCGCCAGGAATGGCTGATGGCGGAGCAGCTCTTTTGGCAGCTTTAGCAGCTTCGGCTTTCTGAGCAGCTTCAGCCGCCTCAGCCTGTGCTTCCTGGTCACGGGCGCTCTGAGCGTGTGAAAGATCCGGCAGCACCGTAAGAAAAAAACCAGAACACGCTATAACGAGAGGAAAAGTACGCAATAAACGTGTCATCATGTGTCCATGCAGGGAATAATATCTCCTGACTCTAGCACAACGTGTGTGATGATCCAAGGATAAGCTGCTCATGGACGTCCTTCCCGCCACCAGCCTGCAAATAAAAAAGCTAAAGATACAAAAAGGATAGCCCATGATGGCAGCAACGGTGTCGCTGTGCGCTCGGTTACAATATGAGCATTTCTGTGTGGAAAACTCAGCGAATCAGATGGAGCATGTGCAAGCGTAAGGCCGGGCAGCGTCTTTTCAGTGGGGTGATCACCCGTCCAGAAAATATGACCACCGCTTTTTTGTACTATTGCTTTCATATTGTCGGCCGTTGCGCGCAGGTCAGCGAACTCTTCAGTATTCAGAGGGGCAGGTGCAGTAAAAGTTTTATGTGTGCCGTCGCTTACTTCCCATATCCCTGCCTGCTCAGCCTGCATCTGACCACGCGTAGTGCCACTGGTCTGCCCGGTTTCGCGGAGTTTCAGCTCTGAAGATTTGCCATCAGGTGCGCGCACCTGAACCGTTATGGCGTTTTTATCTGCTGCACTGCGGCGTACGACGCTCAGAGTGCCGTCATGAAGGCTGGCGTGTAGCTGTTCTTCCTCCAGTTCTGGTTCTTTCATCAGCCAGTGGGAGATACGGCGGAGCAGCTCAGCCTGCGGGCCACCACCACCTTCACCGCGCGACCATAGCCAGATCTGATCAGAAAGCAGGAAAGCAACCCGGCCATTTTCTTCTCTGTTCAGCACGAGCAGAGGGCTGCTGTCAGGGCCGCTTAGCAGCACCTGCCCGTGAGTGCTGTCAGCTTTGAGAGCGCGGTACCACGGGCCCCATTGACCAGGTATCGTTTTTTCCGCTGGCGTTTTCACCCCGGGTGCCGGCGCACCGGGCAGGTTTGCTGTGACCGGGTGTTTGCGCCCCGCATCTGTGAGCTGTGGACGGAAAGCCTGCTGGGTTATGCCAGAGACATGTGCAGGCAGAATGCCGCCTACAGGAGTGTCCTGCAGCGAGCCATTACCTGTAAATTCAGGTCCGCCTGTAAGAAGCAGCCCACCGCCTTTTTTTACGAACCTGGCAATATTATCCAGATACTCGTAGGGCAAAATGTTCATATTCTCAAAACCATCAAGGATAATGAGGTCGAACTGATCAATTTTATCCTGAAACAGGGCTTTTACCGGAAAAGCGATCAGAGCCAGCTCAGAAATCGGGGTGCCGTCGTCTTTATCCGGTGGCCGCAGAATGGTGAAGTGAATCAGGTCAACAGAAGGATCAGATTTAAGCAGACGGCGCCAGACCCGTTCACCCTGGTTTGGTGTGCCTGAAATCAGCAGTACACGCAGGCGGTCACGAATGCCGTTCATATTAACGGTGGTCTGGTTATTGAGAGAAGAGGCCTCACCCTCGAGAGGAGAAGCCGTGAGGCTGACAAGCAGTTGCCCTGTGTGAGAAACAGGGATTGAAATATCCTGTGGTTTGCCAGTCAGAACAGGAATAGTGAAGGGAGCCTCACCATTCACCTGTATTTTCAGGTCTGCTTTTGTGTCAGGCGCAGTGCCTGGTCCGCTGTCATCTACCTGCACGCGTAACGATACAGGTTGTCCGATAATGGCGTAGGGCGGAGCCTGCAATATTCGCAGGCGGCGGTCAGTTTCTTCGCCTTTGCCTGTCAGCAGCAGGTGCAGAGGCAGGTGCGTTGTTACGCCATCCTGTGACGTTGCTGCGAAACGTTCTGGCAGCGTGTGAGGAATATCAGAGACCTGGCCATCGGTGAGCATAATTGCCCCGGCAAACTGGTCTGCCGGAATATCGGCAGCTGCCTGTTCAAGGGCGTCAAACAGGCGGGTTCCGTCCTGCGGTGGGCTGTTAAGTGTTACTGTGCGTAGTGTAAGACCTTCAGTTTTGGCCTGTGTGAGAATATGCGCCGCCTGCTGCGCCAGCTGTTCGCGGTTTCTGATATGCATGGAAGGGGAGTTGTCGACAACCAGCAGGGCAGTTTGTGGCAGTGGGCGCCAGTGTTCATGTAGTTTCTGTGGTCCGCTCAGCCAGAGCAGAACCAGCAGAATGCCAGCAAGCCTGAACAGGGCTCCCTTTGTGCGGCGTATAATGGCATAGCAGCATAGCGCAAAGGCCAGAATGCCGAGACAGATGAGAAACCAGAGCGGCAGCAGAGGAGAGAAGTCTGCTTCGTGCATAAGACGGTTAAGCATGATTTACTCCCCTCCCAGTCGTTTAAGCAGAGCAGGTACATGAAGCTGATCTGCTTTATAATTACCGGTCAGAGCATAAATCACCGCATTCACACCAAAGCGATATGCTGTTTTTCGCTGCGCAGCTCCCTGCGGAATAACAGCATAGGGAGAGTTGCCGGTGTCATCGACAGCCCAGGCATGGGCCCAGTCGGCTGAACCGATAATGACCGGGCTTACATCATCATTTTCTGCTTCTCCCTCGCGGGTGACCCAAACCGGTTGCCCGGCATACCGGCCAGGAAATTCGTGCAGCAGATAAAAAGTATGAGCCAGCAGATGGTGGTCGGTCATTTCTGTCAGCGGAGGGATAGGCAGGCCATTTGTAACACGGCGTAATGCCGCAGCAGTGCCCGGAGCATCGCCGGCAAAATTCTCTGACGAACTACCAGCACTCTGGTCGTTCATATCCTGTCCCTGAGTGTCAATAAACAGAATGCCGCCATGTGCCATAAAAGATGTCAGTGCAGCCGTCTGTGCAGGAGTGACCTGCGCATCAGCCGTGACCGGCCAGTAAATCATGGGGTAATAACTCAGGTCACTTTTACCTGGTATAACTCCGTCAGGAGAGCCGAGGCGGGCTGATGTTCTGGCATTGGTGTAGTCAGACAAACCCTGCAGCCCCTGACGAGAGACATCGTCAACTTTTTTATGCCCTGTGATGATGTAGGCCAGCCTGGTTTCAAGAGCAGCAGGTGGTGTGTTTTGCATTGCTTCCTGTGCTCTGGCTGAGGGAGAGAGCATGATGAAACAGGCAAGGAGAGAGGCTCCTGATTTAACAGATCGTTTTGTGCCCGGAAAGCCCGAGCGAAGCAGCAATGTAAGCATTGTGTCGAGGCAAAGCAGTATGAGTGCCCCTGCCAGGCAAAAGCCTGCAAGGTGCGTGTCTGGTCTGTGACCCGACGGATCAAGCAGCGGGCCGGTGGGCTTTTCAGCTTTTAACGCTGGCAGGGCTGTGCCGGCATTCAGGGCTAGTCTCATAGATTTGGGACCATAAAGCCCCGGAGGGTGCTGCTCAGAAACAGGTGTGCTGGTAAAGGCATCGGCTCTCAGGCTGCGTGCCTCTGGTGGTGGCAGGCCTGGCACACCGTCACCATCAAGTGTTAAGACCGGAGCAAGAAGGCTGTTATCTGCCGGGGCACTGACACCATTTGCCTGGTCAATAAGACGTTGCAGCATACTGACAAACAGGCCTGAGAGTGGCAGTGAGGACCAGTCGGCTGTGCTGCTGACGTGAAAGAGTATGATCGTGCCTTTCCCCAGTGTCGTGTAGGTAACAAGCGGAGTGCCATCCTGCAGTCTGGCCCAGTTATGGGATGACAGATCAGCAACGGGGCTCGCGAGAATTTGCCGTGAGACCGTGACATCTGCCGGTACCTGCAAGCCGTGGAAGGGCGATGTCGTATCAAACGCCGCAAGCTTTTGTGGAGTGCCCCAGGTCATGGTGCCCCCCAGTTGCCGTGCTCCTGACAACAGGGGAACCGGGAGAAGATCAGTTGCTGCGTCAGCAGTTCTGGCAGCTTCAGTATTTTGTGCATTTTCCTGATTGTGCCCGGCCAGGGTGGGGCCTGCAAAACGAATAAGGGTGCCACCCTGTTCAATCCATTTAGCCATTGTATGACGTACGGCCGGGTCAGACAGTGTGCCATCAGGAGCGATAATGACGGAAAGTGACTGCTGGAGGAGTGACGCTCCTGTGCCTTCGTGCAGTTCTGCCGTTGGGCTCAGGGCACGCCGCAGGTAAAATAAGGGGCCTGTCAGGCGGGTGTCAGATGCTCCTGACGTAATCAGCCCGACAGGGTGCATACGGTCACCCTCATCAAGGAGAAAGGCAGAGGCTGCGCCTGGCAGCCCGTTAAGCGTGATGCGGTCAATACGGTTCATGACTGCTGAAGGCAGGCTGGCAGAAATATCAGCCTGCGTGGCACTGGCCGGCAGAGTGAGGGGAATAGTCGCCAGTGTGCCACCTTCCTGCGTGTGCAGGCGTACAGTTATCTGGCGCGGATGTGGTGCGGGCAGAGTGACAAGCTGAGCTATCGCCGTATTATGAGCCCCGGTCGCAGGTTTGAGCACATAAACCGGTGCATCAGGAAAACGGATCTCCCGTACAGGCCCCATCGTCTGTAATGCCTGAGCAAAAGCAGCATCACCTTCGGACGCCACACCATCTGACAGATAAATAACGGTGCCAAAATGACCAGGCGGGTGGATTTTTGAGAGTTTTGCTATTTCAGCACGTCGCACACCCCACGGCACAGGACGTAACTGAGTGAGTGTGCGTCTGACAGTCTCAGCCGGCCGGGGCGTGAAAGGTGAGGTTGCCGTGTCTGCTGTATTGCTCGTCGCAGTGAGAATGAGTGAAACCTGACGTCTGCTCAGAGCGGCATTATCAACGATATTTAAGGCCGTTCTCAGACGTTTGCTCCAGTCAGGGGCTGTCAGCATACCGTTATCAATAACGAGAGCTATGGCACCATTGCCTGAAACAGGCAGCGGTGTGCCGGTAATAACAGGTTGTGACAGGCCCAGTATGAGCAGGCTGACAGCCAGTAAGCGTAAAATCAGCAGCCACAGGGGAGATTTGGCTGCATCATTTTCGGTCGGGCGCAGCGTACGCAGAATTTGCAATGGCGGAAAGCGCATCTGGCGTGGGCGTGGCGGGGTTGCCCTGAGCAGCCACCAGACCAGCGGCAGGGTCAGGAGGCCACATAAAGCCAGGGGAGCAAGAAAAATCATGCAGGCACCTCTGTCAGTTGACCTTTATTATGCATATGCGCCTGTATGCTCATAAGTGCCGGCAGGGGGGAGTTGTTAGTGTTATGTACTGTCAGCGAATGGTTGTGGCGTGTTGCCAGGGCGGTGAGAGCTGTCTCACGCAGTCTGACCTGGTACTGATAGGCATCCTGCAAAGACTGGACGTGCTGCAGGTCGAGCTCAGGTTCCTGCTCAAGTCCCTCAAAGGTAATGTGCCCTTTGTAAGGGAGTGTACGTTCGGCCGGGTCTGCAATTTGCACCAGGTGTGCTCTGACCTGCTGGCCGGCACAGTGGCTGAGCAGTTTGCCCAGTTCGGTGTCATCACATAAAAAATCGCTGACTATAATCAGTCTGCAATAGCGGGGTATGAGTGCTGCCGCTGGTAGGGCGGGCACCTGGCCACCATTGTTTCGTAAGGTTTCAAGCAGACCAAGAGCCAGACGTTCAAGCGGGGTCCCTGTCGCATGACGTGTAGCCTGACCTGATGGTGTAAGGATGCGCACGCGCTCACCACTGCGTAAAAGCAGGCTGGCGGTGGCAAGAAGCAGGAGCAGGGCCCGGTCCCGTTTTTCAGGCAGGTCTGAAGCAGAACGCCATTGCATGGAGGCTGATAAATCACACCAGAGCAGAACTGTTTGTGGTGCTTCTGCTTCGGTTTCGCGTACATAAGCATGCTGGCTGCGTGCTGACTGGCGCCAGTCGATCTGTGAGACAGGTTCACCAGGCTGAGCCTGGCGATACTGCCAGAAACTTTCGCCGCTGCCCGCACGGTGCAGGCCGTGCTGCCCGGTGCTCAGAGAGGCTGCGACATGACTGGCTTCAAGCAGAAGCGCAGGCAGGCGCGAAGCCAGATCGTCAGCCTGAGAGGCTATAAACCCTGACAGAGAGCCATCAGCTGGTGCATGTCCCGATGAGGGAGGCTGTGAGGCTGTATGTGTAAAATCATCAGCGACGCTCTGCCTGCCTCTGGAGGAAAGGCGCCCGAGAAAATTTCTGAGGCGCAGGACCGGTGTGCTCAAGAGACTTTAGTCCAGAATTTTTAAAAGCTGTGTCATGACAGAGTCAATCTGCACACCGTCTGCGCGGGCGGCGAAAGTCAGTGCCATACGATGAGCCATAACCGGGCGTGCAAGGGCAATGACGTCATCTATACTGGGAGAGAGGCGACCATCCAGCAGCGCCCGTGCGCGGGTTGCCAGCATAAGAGTTTGTGCTGCGCGCGGACCAGGCCCCCAGGCAATATGACGGCGCAGAGTTTCATCTCTGGTTGTTTCGGGGCGGGCAGCACGGGTCAGTTTTAAAATAGCATCGACTATTTTTTCGCCAATTGGCAGCGTACGGACCAGGGCCTGCGCTTCGCTGAGAATTTCGGTGGAGATAATGCGTTCAGGGGTGGCTTTTTCTGTGCCGGTGGTTGCCAGCAGCATAGCTCTTTCAGCCGCTTCATCAGGGAAGGTGAGTGGAATTTGCAGCATGAAGCGATCGAGCTGTGCTTCTGGCAGCGGATAGGTTCCCTCCTGCTCCATCGGGTTTTGCGTGGCGAGCACATGAAAAGGTGCGGGTAGCTGATGCTCAGTGCCGGCAACGCTCACCTGATGTTCCTGCATGGCCTGAAGCAGAGCAGATTGTGTGCGGGGGCTGGCACGGTTAATTTCATCTGCCATCAGCAGCTGACAGAATACCGGCCCGGGTACAAAGCGAAAGCTGCGTCGCCCTGAGTTATCTTCATCGAGAATTTCGCTGCCGGTGATGTCAGAAGGCATCAGGTCAGGAGTAAACTGTACACGTCGTGTATCCAGGCCCAGCACGGTGCCCAGCGTTGTCACCAGTAATGTTTTGCCCAGTCCCGGTGCACCAACCAGAAGGCAGTGCCCTCCGGCGAGGATAGTGATCAGGGTCTGGTTAACAACCTGGTCCTGACCAAAAATGATGCGCGAGATTTCCTGCTGCACAGCTTTGAGGTGCTCACACAGATCATCAGCTTTTCTGACATCTGGTGCGGCAGAAGGAGAGAGAGCAGCGGAATGTTTTTTGTCTGATACGGCCATGTGTCCAGTCTGTGCAGATATGGGTCTTACATCAAGTAGGGTATTCACCCTATATCATGTCCTGAGCAGTGAAACAGTTATTACAGGATTATCTGTCAGTGCGCGATGAAGAAGATCTACACCTGAACACGACACATTCTTGTTCTGATACAACCTCTGATCGGTCTGCTTCAGGTTCGCAGGTCAGAAAGCTGCCGTTTCTGATTAAAAGAAACGGGGAGTGGCTGTACAAAGGAGAGCCTTTAAATCGTAAGGCGATGGTGTGTCTGTTTGGCTCTGTTCTGACGCGTGATTCGGAGGGGGCTTATCTGCTTCGTACACCTGTTGAAACAGGATATATTGATGTGGAGGATGCTCCGTTTCAGGCTGTGAAGCTTGAGTGGTCGGGGTGTGGCCGCATGCAGAAACTGTGTTTTTGCACAAATACAGATGAGCCTGTTGTCGCTGACCGTGAGCATCCGATTCGGGCCAGATGGCAAATTTCTTCTGATTTTTGTGCAGAGGGTGCCTGTCCGCCTTACCTGACTGTACGTGCCGGTGATGGTCTTTTTCCTGTTGAGGCGCGCCTGTCGCGCTCTGTGTGGTATGAGCTGGCAGCACTGGCTGAGCCCGGACAGTGTCATGGTATCCCCTGCATGGGGGTGTGGAGCTGTGACAGCTTTTTTCCTCTCTCGTTAATGCCCCCCGAAGAACCTGAAGCATGATGCAGCCTGGCGTGTCAGAGGATTATTCAGAGGGGAGTGCCGGGCTTACGACGAAGCAGCGTGATGCTTTGACTGCCTTGTGGCGTGTTTTGCCTCAGGCGCGTCTGGTCGGTGGTGTTGTGCGAGACCTGCTGGCGGTGCGGCCTGTGTCTGATATTGATCTCGCGACACCAGAGCCTCCGGCAGAGGTTCTGGCCAGCCTTAAAGCTGCGGGTATTAAAGTCGTACCCACTGGCCTGGCGCACGGAACAGTTACAGCTGTGATGGAGGGGCAGCCTTATGAAATTACGACATTGCGGCGCGATGTCACGACTGACGGGCGTCATGCCTCTGTCTGCTGGACCAGCAACTGGGCAGAGGATGCAAAGCGGCGTGATTTTACGATTAATGCGATGTTTCGTGACCGTCATGGGCAGCTGACGGATTATTTCGGTGGTCAGGCAGACCTTGCCGCTGGCAGAGTGCGCTTTGTGGGAGAGGCATCTGCACGCATCCGTGAAGACGCTTTGCGGATTTTACGATTTTTTCGTTTTCAGGGACGTTATGGTGGTGCTGAGCCTGATGCTGAGGCGATAAGTGCGATCAGGGAGAATGCAGACTGGCTTAAGCGTTTATCTGTTGAGCGCATCTGGTCGGAAATGCAGAAAATACTAACCGGACTGGGTGCCCGGGGGCAGGTTCGCCTGATGGAGGAGACGGGCGTGCTGTCTGTTCTTTTTCCTTCAGGTGTTACCATTTCCCGTTTCGATGCGCTACTTGCAGCTGGTGCCCCCGCCGATCCGGTTTTGCGACTGGCTGCATTAATTGCGGAAGATCCTTCCGGGCTGGCCAGACGCCTGAAACTGTCACGCTCAGAAATGCGCTATCTGGTAGCAGTGTCGTGTAACAAGGCACCCGCGACTGATATCAGCGATGATGTATTACGTTGTCTCTTATCTGATAAATCTAAAGACCTGCTACTTGCTCTGGTCTGGCTTGCGCAGGCTGACGCGTCATTCTCATCATCTGTTTTGGCAGAATCGTTTATCGCTCTGAGGGCGCGCATCCGCGATATGCCCGTACCGGTTTTTCCGCTGGCAGGTAAACATCTGTGCGACGCAGGACTTGCTACCGGCCCCGATATTGGTCGTGTTCTCACAGAGGTGCGCCAGTGGTGGCAACAGCATGGGTGTCAGGCGGGGCTGGAGGCATGCCTTAAACAAGCCATGAACCTGAGGTAGATAAAATAGCAGCAGAATTTTTTGCTGACGGATTTTACCTCTTGTCGTGAGGCTGGTAGAGGAACGGTATGATGTCTTCACGCTCCTCCGCTTCTGGTACACATTCTGCGTCTACCGCTTCTCAGGCTCATTCGGTATCTGATGATACAGAGCATGCTCCTCGTGGACGTAAGCGAAAGAAAAAACAAAAACCTGCGCGTAAGGTTTTATCTCCGGATGATACCCGTGCGCTGCTGCGCCGGTTATGGGTGGGGCAGGTCAGGCACTACCCGGGGCGTATTCTGGCTGTTTTGCTGCTGACTGTTGTGATGGCGGCCCTCACGGCGCTTTATCCGCTGGTTATTCAGCGTGCGCTGGATATGTTTGCCTCGCATGATCCGCGTATTCTGTATCAGGTGCCGATGCTCGTGGTGATTGTGACAGCATCAAAAGCTGTGTCACAATATGCGCAGACACTGGCAGCGCAGGGGCTTGTGCTGGTGGTTATTCGTGACCTGCAAAATATCATGTTCAGCCACCTGATACAGGCAGATGTCACCCGGATAGAGCAGGAAGCACCGGCAAAACTGGCCGCACGCTTTACAACAGACGCTGTTTCTATTCGTGAAGCGATGATTAAGGTTGTTAACTCCCTGGGGGATACGGTCACAATTGCAGGCCTTATTGTCTCAATGTTCTATATGGACTGGGAGCTGAGCCTGATTGCTGCGTTACTGTATCCGGTTGCGGTCGTACCTATTCAGAAATTAGGTAAAAAGGTCAGACGGGCTTCAGGCGGGATGCAGGAGCAGATCGGGGAGACTGCGGCGTTTCTGACAGAGAGCTTTTCTCAGGCCCGTACAGTGCGGGTCTACGGTATGGAGCAGGAAGAAACAGCGCGCGCAGTTACATCTTTCGAGCGTCTTCATAAGGCGATGCTGAGCATTACTCAGGGACGTGCCAGAGTTGACCCTCTGCTTGAAGTGCTGGGGGGAACAGCAGTGGCTGCGGTTCTTGGTTTTGCCGGCTGGCGGGCTGCTATGTCTGGCACAACGCTGGGTGATTTTTCCGGGTTCGTTGCGGCTTTGCTGCTGGCGGCACGTCCTCTCAGAGCATTAGGGGCTCTTCACGCCGCCTTGCAGGAGGGGCTGGCCGGACTGGTCAGAATTTTCAGTGTTGTCGATGAAAAACCTGCGGTGACTGAGGCTCCTGATGCTGTTCCTTTACCTGCTGGCGGCGGACATCTGATATTTAAAGATGTTGGTTTTATTTATAATGACGGGCGTGTTGGACTTGATTCGTTTAGTTTTGAGGCTCAGGCTGGTCAGGTCGTCGCTCTCGTGGGCTTGTCGGGTGCGGGTAAATCGACAGCTTTATCACTGGTGCCACGCCTGCATGATGTGACATCTGGCAGTATTCTGCTTGATGGCCAGGATCTTCGTTATTTGCAGATTGAGAGCCTGCGTAAAGCCATTGCCTATGTGAGCCAGAACCCGATTCTGTTTGATTTTCCGGTTTATGAGAACATTCTTCTGGGTAAGCCGGATGCATCCGAGGCTGAAGTGCATGCAGCCGCCCGGGCAGCCGCGGCAGAGGCTTTTATTCTTGAGTTACCTGAGGGATATAAAACCTGTGTCGGCTCCGGCGGTCAGTTCCTGTCAGGTGGTCAGCGTCAGCGCATTGCTCTGGCGAGGGCTTTTTTGCGTAACCCGCGGCTGTTGCTGCTTGATGAAGCGACCAGTGCGCTTGATAGTGAAAATGAAGCCGCCGTGCAGCAGGCTCTTGCACGTATTCGCCATGACCGGACAACAATTATCGTGGCGCACCGGCTTTCTACAGTCAGAGCCGCTGATCTGGTTGTGGTGATGCAGGACGGGCGGGCTATTGAGCAGGGTAACCATGACACTCTTATGGAGAAAAATGGTTTATATGCCCGTCTTGTACGTACGCAAAGTCTGGAGCAGTAGAGTGTCTTTTCAGGAATGATAAAAAGTATAATTATTTGTTTTTAAATAATTTTTTTATGAAAAACGCTATTATTTATAATAGGGCAGCGTTAACATTCTGCATAGTACTGCTTGAAGTGGTTTGATGATCGTGCCACAAAATGACCGAACCGATCGGTCAGCGGTGTGGTGTTGAATGTGCCGTGAGTCGGAAAATCTACACGGTGTATGTTGAAAAGCGGGGAGCAGAATGGCCGAAGTCCATAGTGAACAGTCTGAAGAAGTATCTGCAAAAGAAAATAGTGCACCCCCAAAGAAAAGCGGAACGCGTAAGGTTGTTCTGACAATTGTTATTGTTGCTCTGGCTGTTCTGGCAGGCGTGTATTTTTATCTCACACGCAATGAAGTCGAGACGGACGATGCTTTTACCGCCGGCCGGGCTGTGTCTGTCGCACCGCATGTCAGTGGTTATGTCGTTGGTCTTTATGTCAATGATAACCAGTTTGTTCGCAAAGGGCAGCTGCTTGCGCGTATTGACCCGCGGGACTGGACAGCACAGCGCGATGAAGCCGTGGGTAACCTTGAGCAGGTGCAGGCTGCTTTTGAAGCATCTCAGATGATGTATCTGGTTGCTCAGAAAACGTATCCCGGGCATCTGGTTGAAGCACAGGGCAGCCTTGCCGCAGCGAAGGCTCAGGTATTTAAAGCTGAGACCGATTATAAACGTCAGATGCGTGTGCAGCGTGCTGCAACATCGCAGCAGGATATTGATTACGCACGGGCTGCTCTTGATGCGGCAAAGGCGCAGGTTATGCAGGCTGAAGGTCTTCTGCAGATCGCCGAGCCGGTGCAGCCTAATGTGTCGAATACCAAAATTCAGGTCAGCCAGCAGGAAGGTCAGGTTAAAACAGCTCAGGCCAGGCTTGATAATGCTGTTCTCAACCTTGGCTGGACAGAGCTTCGTGCGCCATGTGATGGCTGGATCTCAGAACGTAATATCGAACAGGGTAATTATGTTGCAACGGGTCAGCATGTGCTGTCAGTTGTTGAGCCTGAAGTGTGGGTTGTTGCTAATTATAAAGAAACCCAGATCACTGATATGAGACCCGGCCAGAAAGTGGATATTCATGTTGATGCGTATCCGTCACTGAAGCTGAAAGGGCATATTGATTCGCTGCAAAAGGGAACGGGAGCAACATTCAGTGCGTTCCCTCCCGAAAATGCTACGGGCAACTATGTTAAAATTGTTCAGCGTGTTCCGGTTAAAATCATCATCGATGAAGGGCTGAACCCTGAACAGCAGCTGGCGCTTGGTCTGTCAGTCGAGCCGGTTGTGCATGTTGATACTCCCGGACGTCCGGATGGTGTTCCGCCCCGGACAACATCTGCTGCACAGCCAGTTCCATCAACGGTGACTGAAAATACAAAATAATGAGTACACAGCCCGGAACATCTGCGGCAGAGTGGAAGCCCCGCCATAATCCCTGGATTGTGGCGTTTGTGGTGACCATGGCCGCATTTATGGAAATTCTGGACACGACCATTGTAAACGTGTCGTTGCCACATATTGCGGGTAGCCTGTCGAGCACATATGACGATGCGACGTGGACGCTGACAGCTTACCTGGTTGCCAATGGCATTGTGCTGACAATTTCTGGCTGGCTGGGTAAGGTCTTCGGGCGCAAACGTTATTTTATGATCTGTATCACCATGTTCACAGTGTCTTCGTTTCTGTGTGGCATGGCGACATCGCTGACCCAGCTTATCGTGTTCCGCATGATGCAGGGGTTCTTCGGGGGGGGGTTGCAGCCGGTGCAGCAGTCGATCATTCTTGACAGTTTCCCTCCGGCAAAACGTGCCGCTGCTTTTGGTCTGACAGCCATTGCAACAGTAGTGGCACCAGTTATCGGGCCGACGCTTGGTGGCTGGATCACGGATAACTTTGAATGGCGCTGGATCTTTTTTATCAATGTGCCTTTTGGTTTTCTGACAACTCTTGGTGTGATTCTCACAGTTGATGATCCGCCATGGGCAGTAAAGCAGAAATCTCCTATTGATACAGTTGGTATCTGTCTGATTACGCTTGGTTTCAGTTGTCTTGAGGTCATGGTTGACCGCGGAGAAGATGCGGACTGGTTTGGTTCAGACTTTATTCGTATTATGGCCGTTATGGCGGTTCTGGGTTTAGGAGGCGCTATTTTCTGGCTGCTGCGTGCAAAACGCCCTGCAGTTGATCTGCGCGTCTTTAAAGACCGCAATTTTGCTGTTGCCACAACTCTGATGGGGGCTATGGGAGCGCTGCTTTATGCCTCAGCGTTAATTGTGCCTCAGTTTGCACAGCAGGTGATGGGGTATACGGCAACATTGTCAGGCCTGGTATTGTCTCCGGGCGGGGTTGCTGTGATTTTTCTGATCCCGCTGGTCGGCAAATTAATGACGAAGACCAGTGTGCGTAATGTTATCGCGCTGGGCTTTACGCTGATGGGGTGCTCATTCTTTTTCTCAGCGGACCTCGTGCCGACCCTTGATTTCAGGCATCTTGTGCTTTTCCGTATGAGTCAGACAGCCTGTCTTGCATTTCTGTTTGTGCCACTTTCGACCATTGCTTACTCGACTATTCCTAAGCATCTTAACTCTGACGCTTCTGCTCTCTTTTCAATGGCGCGTAATGTGCTGGGGTCACTGGCAATTTCGGGTGCGACGGCTTTGCTGACAGAACGCCGGCAGGCTCATCAGGCTCATATGGTGCACTGGATGACCCCTTATCATCAGCCTTATAACGATTACCTCAATCAGGTGCAGGCTGCTGCCCAGGCCAGAGGGGCGACACATCAGGCTGCGGCTGCTGTTGCGCAGCATAGTCTGTTCAGTGAGTTCTCACGTCAGATCTCTATTCTGACGTATAACGAGGTCTTTATGACACTGGGTATCGGTGCTTTTTTATGCGTGCCACTGTGTTACCTGCTGTCTCCTCTTAAAGGAGACGGTAAGGCAAAACCAGCTCATTAATTTACTAGAAAAGGTCGCTTCGGCGGCCTTTTTTAGTAGGGCTGCGCAAGCAACGAAGAGGGTATTTATCATACCCCTGATGTTTAAGAGTGCTGCTAAAGTTGACGGGATTTATGCCCGATGTCTGCGCTGGAACCCAGAGAAGAGATAATGCTGTCAGCGTGTCGCAGGGTAAATGAGTGGATGCTTTGAAAAATAAGCAACCAGCTTCTCATAAACGGGTTTTTTAAACCCAACATTTTGCTCAGGCAGAGCTTCCAGTTCAATCCATCGAAAAGCATCAAACTCAGGTGGGTTTTGCAGGTTCAGGTTAATGTCGCTGTCAGAACCACTAAAAGCCAGCGCAAACCATTTTTGTGTCTGCCCGCGAAAACGCCCGCCCATGGCTTTTCCAATCAGATGGTCAGGAAAGTCATAGCTTATCCAGTCAGAGCATTCCTGCACGATGCAAAGCTTAGTCGTGCCGATCTCTTCTTCAGCTTCGCGTAGTACCGCACTATCCGGAGCTTCATCATTATCAATACCACCCTGGGGGCACTGCCAGACACCTTCTGACAAAGGCCCGCCTGCTCCTGGCATATCTGCCCGCCGGGCTATGAGAATTTTACCATCTGCACGAAAAATCAGAGCTCCGACATTACGGCGATATGGCAGGCTGTAACCGGAAGAGTCGCGCATCATAATTATCCTGCATCTTATAAACTGAAGTAAGGGCTTAAGGCTGAGGTGACTGAGCACTGTCGGCTGGCTGCATGTGGTTATTCAGGTCAATATGAAAGATTGTTTTATGTGGTAATGCGTCCTGAGTATTGGCCCCGGCGTCAGACGCTGTCGCCTTAATATCAGGGGTTTTGGCAAGCATGCTAAGAGGCACAAGAGTAATGCCGACATCTTCCAGGTGAGGGATCCATGCTCTCAGGCAGGCCAGAGCAACCGGCCGTAGCGGCCCCATAATTCCGATAGCACTATGGTTGCGGCGGGCTGCCTGCTGGAGCTTGAGCAGCTGAATGTCAATTTTAACAATGTCAGTATCTGTATTGATGTTGACGTCTACTGTACCGCCAGGGCCGCTTGTTCTGGGTGTGGTTTCAGGCGTGGCATTCAGATAAATCAGACCGCGGTCGTCAATATCTTTAAGAATGGGTGAGAAGGCATTGGAAAGGGTGTAGCTTTCAGTGCCGGAACCGGGGAAGCCGTTTGTGACACCAATAAAGCCACTGAGGCTGGAAAGAGCCCATTTATAATTCTGGAGATTTTCCTCCGGAGAGAGGCCAGGGCCAAGCGCATAAGAGCCTGTCACATCTTCTCCGGCAGACGGATCATATTTTGAATCCTGCTGAACAGGGAGGGCAAGAAGTGTCTCGTGGTTGTTAAGACGTGCCTGCTCGAGCAATTTTTTCATTTCAGGAGCATAAGGCGAAACAGCAAATGTGACCGGTGCCGGCAGAGAAGCCATAGCTTCATTTGTCAGGTTTCTGGCATCCCCTATGCCGGTAATAACAAGAGCGACTTCAGCATTACCCGGCGGGACCTCAACAGTAGGAGAGGCGTAAGCAAGGCGTGGTGTGCGTCCCTTTGCGTCTTTTTTGGGAAGAGGAAAGCCATTCGGCCCCCGGTGTTTTTCCTGCAGTTCAGGTAAGGGGGCCGGAATAACATTGCGGGAGCCAGGGTTGAGGTTAGAAGAGGCGACATCAATATCATCCCCGTCCAGCCGGGGAGGTCCCATGACCTGAAGGCTGATGACAAGAATACCGGTCAATACGAAACATCCCCCCCAGAAACGGACAAACATACGTCCGGAGGAAGGCATTTGTTGCCAGTGGGATGTTATCGTCATGCTCTTTATTCCTCTGATAAATCAGGGTTTTTTCTTGATTTCGCTTTTTTTGGCGTCAGTTTTTACCGGGGGGAGAGAAGCAACCGGGTCAGGTGCTGGCAGGTTTGCCATAAATTTAACAACCCTCAGAGCTTCCTGCAGCTGAAAATCAGTCTCTGGTTTCGTGTAGTCAAATTCCGGCCAGTTTGCTGGTGGTTCACCAGGAATATCTTTGGCAACGGAGGGAAGGTCATTGCGAGGCTGGCGCTTGGTCTGGTTACCACCCTGGTTTTTAAGGATGTGCTCCAGGTCAGCTTCATGCATGCTAAAGCCCGGGTCTTCGCGGGTTTCTTTTACAACGATATCAGGTGTAATGCCTTTTGCCTGAATTGAGCGGCCTGACGGCGTGTAATAGCGTGCGGTTGTCAGGCGGATTGCACCATTTCCAGGAATCGGAATGATGGACTGAACAGAACCTTTACCAAAAGAGCGGGTTCCCATCACCACAGCGCGGCCGTGGTCCTGCAACGCGCCTGAGACAATTTCAGATGCTGAGGCAGAGCCACCATTAATCAGCACGACGATAGGCATACCGTTGGTCATGTCTTCGCCATGAGCATTCCACAACTGGCTGTCTTTAGGGTTGCGGGCACGTGTCGAAACGATAGCACCTGATCGGATAAAGCTGGAGGAGACTTTAATTGCCTGGTCAAGCAGCCCCCCGGGATTGTTTCGAAGGTCGATAACCAGGCCAGCCAGTTTGCCTCCTGCATCGCGTTTCAGTTTGTCGTAAGCACTGACAAGAGCTTTTTCAGTTTCTTCATTGAACTGAGCGATGCGGATATATCCTATGCGGCCATAAAGAGCTGATTTCACGACATCAATATGAATATTTTCGCGGGTCAGTGTCAGAATAATAGGTTTGGGTGTTTTAGCTCTGACAAGCGTCAGGCTAATTTTCGTATTAGGTTTGCCGCGCATTTTTTTGACGGCTTCATCCAGAGGTACGCCATCAACCGGGCGACCATCAACAGCAATAATATAGTCACCAGATTTAACACCGGCACGAAAACCAGGGGTGCCGTCAATGGGAGAGACAACGCGAATATGTCCGTCCTGCTGCTGCAGCTCCAGGCCCAGGCCGCCAAACTCGCCTTTCATCTGGGTCATCATGTCATCATACTGTTTTTCAGTCATGTATGAGCTGTGAGGGTCCAGACCGGACAGGGCACCGTTAAGGGCGTTAGTAATCAGATCTTTATCTGAAACAGGTTCAACGTAATCAGAGCGGACAAGGTCCATGACCGTGCCAAACAGAGTTAGCAGGCGGTAGGTTTCGGCATGATTTTTTGTGGGTGAATCGTCAGCTGCTTTAGCCTGTGGGTGTTGCTCTGTCGCAGTGTCAGAAGCAGGTGCGGCGAAAGCGGATTGCAGGAAGCTGTTACTGCCTGCATGGAATAAACCGGAGGGAGAGGTTACGGCAAGGCCCGTGAGAAACGTGGCACCGAGCATCAGGCCTGTGCGAAACTTCATATTTTTTAATCTCCTGTCGCCGGGCTGTATCCCGTGCTGAAAGCATTTTCTAACAATTATCAGTTCTTGCAAGCCATAGTAGCCAGGCGTTTTTACAGGGGCACAGATAATATTTTGCGGCCCGTGTGGGGTAGAATAGCGGTTTCTGCCGTGCAGGAAAACTCTTTGCTGTCTAATTCTTAAAGGAAAGGTGCAGGATTAATAGGTGTCTGACCATGACGAAGTTGCACAAACAGAGAATTATGGCTTCCCATAGAGCCAACAGGCGCACCTCTGGCGAGTGCCTGCCCTGTATTAACGGAAAGTTCTCCCAGACCAGCGATAACAAAACGGTAATGTTTTCCACAATTTAAGATGACCATCTGGCCGTAGGTGCGAAAGCTGCCAGCAAAATCGACCTGGCCGGTACAGGGTGCGCGTACGCCTGCATCTGATGGTGTACGATACGTAATACCTGTAGCGGGTCCCGATTCTGTTGAAGCATGCCATGCTGTGAGAATATGGCCCGCTACCGGGCGAGATCCGCTTTCAGGACCATTGCCGGCAACAGAAGATACTGCCGGTGCTGATGATGTCGATGCCTGCTGAGCAGATGAGCCGGCTGACTGTGAAGAGACAGCACTTCGTGCAGAAAGGCCCGGTCCTGATTGTTTTTGCAGGGCCAGTAATTTGCGTTTTGCGGCTTCAGCCCGTTGCTGAGCCAGAGCCCGGGCCGCTGCATCCCGCGCATCTTTATGTGCTTTTTCGGCAGAGGCGAGTTCTTTTTGTAAAGAAGCCTCAGCAGAGCTTTCAAGAGATTCAAGCCGGGCGACAGCATCCTGAAGGCTTGAGGCTTTTCTTGTGGCATTTTCAAGCTGTCGGGCCGCATCTTTTGCCGCTCTCCCGGCTTTAAGCTGGGCTGTCCGGGCTTTAGTCGCCTGCTGTTTTACAACGTCGCGTTGCCGGGCCTGTGTTTGCTGAAGAGTCGTCAGAGTGGCTAGTTTTTTTGATTGCTCAGCATCAAGCAATGTCAGCTTTTCCTGCTGTCCGCGCATTTCCTGCGCCTGTCTTTCGAGCCCGTGAGAGATGCCTTTGATAACAAGAAAGCCGGTTATGGCCTTGTCCTGGGGGAGTGGGACCGTAACCAGCGTATCAGAGGGGTAAAGAGAGAGATGTTCCGCCAGTGGCAGAACAGGAGAAAGGGCTTTACCTTTCTGGATCAGGTCAGCGCGTAACTCTTCCTGCTCTTTGCGGATATCTGCAATCTGAGTTTCAAGGTCAGAAATATTTTGCTCTGTACTTTGCAATGTTGCTGCAGCGGAGGAGGCCGCAGCAGATAATGTGGCAGCAACAGCGGCGCTTTGTCGTGCCTGTGTCTGCGCGGTTTCATTTCTGGCCTCAAAAGTTTTAACCGCAGCGACCTGTGCCGCTGTTTGCTGTTTTACGGCATTACGCTGTGTTTGTGCCGCCTGTAGTGCGTCGCGCGCCTGTTTTACAGATTTTTCAGCATTAAGCTCATTGCGGGTCATTGCCGGCTGATGCGTGGCCTGGGGTGTTACTTTTCTATGGCTGCTTTTTTGTGGCGGCTTTGACGAGGGATGATGCTGAGATGTCCACACCTTATGGTGCTCAGTCGTTCTGGTTGTGGCCAGAGCAGCGCCTGAGAGTGTGCAGCATGACAGCAGCATCAGCCCCGTTATCTTAACGTGCAGAAAAGCAGGTAAGGGGGGCTGCACTATCGGTCAGGCCTGAGGAGCGAGCAGAGAAGAGCCGCCCATATCTGCTGGCCGGGGTATGTCGAGCAGGGCAAGAAGAGTAGGCGCCAGATCGGCGAGGCGGCCACTGTTCAGCGTTTTTGTCCCGGTGTTAAAGGCAATCAGAGGTACTTCGTTGAGGGTATGTGCGGTGTGCGGCAGACCTGTTTCAGGGTCTTTCATTGTTTCACAATTGCCGTGGTCAGCTGTGACCAGTAATGCACCATTTTGTTTTTCCAGGGCCTCAACAATCCGCCCCAGGCCCGTATCAACAGTTTCAACAGCCTTAATCGCAGCAGAGAGGATGCCGGTATGCCCTACCATATCAGGGTTGGCAAAGTTCAGAATAATCAGGTCGTAGGTGCCGCTTGCAATAGCCTCTACAGCTTTGTCGGTAAGTTCAGGGGCAGACATTTCTGGCTGAAGGTCATAGGTTGCAACTTTGGGGGAGGGCACAAGGATACGATCTTCGCCTGCGAATGGCTCCTCACGTCCACCATTGAGAAAATATGTCACATGGGGGTATTTCTCAGTTTCGGCCATACGCAGCTGTTTAAGGCCAGCCTTGGAGACAACTTCTCCCAGAATATTTTCAAGGGTCTGTGGCGGAAAAAGAATGGAAAGACGCTTAGCAAGTGTGTCGCTGTAATGGGTCATGCCCATAACAGCACCAAAGCTGATAACTTTCTGGCGTTTAAACCCATCAAACTCAGGTTCTGCCAGAGCATCAAGAAGCTGGCGTATGCGGTCAGCTCTGAAATTGAAAGTCAGAAGGCCATCACCGTCTTTCATGCCAGCATAATCACCCACGACGGTGGGGAGAATAAACTCGTCAGAGAGATCATTTGTGTAGGCTGAGGAGATCACATCTTCGGCTGTTGCTGCTTTCGGACCCTGTGCTGAGACAATGGCATTGTAGGCAAGCTCGACACGTTCCCAGCGCTTATCACGGTCCATGGCATAGTAGCGGCCTGAAACCGTTGCAATTTTTACACCATCAGGCAGCTCCTGCTGCAATGTTTTAATGTAATCAGCGGCTGAGCGTGGGGCTGTATCACGTCCGTCAGTAAAGACATGAAATGTAACAGGAATACCAGCCTCTGTCAGAATTTTTGCCAGTGCAGCAGCATGTTCCTGGTGAGAGTGAACCCCACCGGGGGAGACCAGCCCGGCAAGATGGCACGTCCCGCCTGTGCTTTTTAATGTGCTGATAAATTTCTGCATAATCGGGCTGCGAGCGACAGAGCCATCATGCAGTGCTTTAAAAATACGGGGGAGTTCCTGCATAACAACGCGACCGGCACCGATATTCAGATGCCCGACCTCTGAGTTTCCCATCTGACCATCGGGCAGACCAACATCATCGCCACAGGTACGCAGAAAAGCGTGAGGATTACTGTTCCATAATTTATCAAAAACAGGCGTGCGCGCCAGCCTGACAGCATTATCAGAATCATGTTCGCGCCATCCAAAACCATCGAGAATGACAAGCATAACAGGACGATGTGCGTGAGAGTGAGACTGGACTGTCATAGTACTACGCCTTTTTGATTTTATAATTAAAGACCACACTACCAGATCATTATAATGATGATAATAAGCAGATGCAGTCTTTAATTTATAAAACGATAAAACTCAGGCGTATTTAACGGTATAAAACTGACGTAACTCAGCTGTGATCGAAATAGCGTGCTCAGGGTCGCGTGCTTCGATCATGACTTCAAGTTCTGCTGCCTGTACAGAGGGGGCAGAGAGCAGCCTTCTGTGTGAGACTTCAATAATATTACCACCGGCTTTACCGATTTTGCCTGAAATGTCAGCCAGAACGCCAGGCCGGTCAGGAATTTCCATAATCAGGCGCAGAATCCGGCCATCGCGCAGCATAGCGCGCAGCAGCGTGTTGGCCAGAATCCGGCTGTCGATATTGCCGCCACTGACAGGCATGGCAACTTTTTTGCCGCGGAAGATATCAGGATAAGTCAGCATGGCAGCGAGAGAGACCGCACCGGCACCTTCACTTATTTGCTTTGCCCCCTCAGCCAGCAGTGTAATGGCGTTTTCAACTGCAGCTTCAGGCACAATCAGTACCTGTGACACCATATCGCGAATGACTTCGTCGGTTTGCTGACCGATTTGCAAAACGGCAATACCTTCGGCAATGGTCGCTCCACCCACCGGGTGTGTTGCTGGGCCAGGAAAGGCGGAGAGAGAGTTATAACTCTCAACCTGTACACCAATCAGCTCAACATCAGGGCGCATCGCGCGGGTTGCAACAGAACAGCCTGCCAGCAGGCCACCCCCGCCAATCGGCGCAATCAGCATGTCCAGCGGGCCGGCATCTTCAAGCAGCTCGAGTGCGCAGGTACCCTGGCCGGCCATAACAGCAGGGTCATCATAGGGATGAACAAAAGTCCGTCCCTCACGTTCCTGAAGTTCTTTGGCGAAGAGAACAGCTTCTGCGAAGCTCTCACCTTCCAGCACAACACGGGCGCCCCAGTTGCGGGTGCGTACAACCTTACCGGCGGGGGTAAAGCGGGGCATAACAATTACAGCATCAATACCCAGCAGGCTGGCATGCCGGGCGACACCCTGCGCATGATTGCCCGCTGAAACTGCAATAACACCACGTTCGCGTTCTTCGGCAGAGAGGAGCGCCAGTTTATTGGCCGCACCACGCTCTTTAAAAGAGCCAACAGCCTGAAGATTTTCAAGCTTAAGGGTAACCTCAGCACCCGTCGCTCTGGAAAGCGCATGAGACGGAATTGTCGGGGTACGAATAACTTTCCCTTCGATCCGTTTTGCGGCTGCTGAGATATCCTCAAAAGTAATCATATCAGATGAATTTCACTGAAAGGATTTCGTAGGTCCGGTCACCACCGGGGGCAGGAACAGACACGGTATCTCCCTCGCTTTTGCCAATCATGGCTTTTGCCAGCGGAGCAGAGACAGACAGAAGGCCCTGTTTGATGTCGGCTTCATGCATGCCAACAATCTGATAGGTCATTTCTTTATCGGTATCTTCGTCAACAACAGTAATGGTCGCACCAAACTTCACCTGATCACCAGAAAGTGAAGTCGGATCGATTACCTCAGCCGTCGAAATAATCTCCTCCAGCTCCAGAACGCGTCCTTCAATGAACGACTGTCGCTCGCGGGCTGCATGGTATTCGGCGTTTTCTGACAGGTCACCATGACTGCGGGCTTCTGCAATGGCGCGAATAACGGCTGGCCGTTCTTCAGTTTTGAGTTTGCGCAGTTCGTCTTCAAGCCGCAGTAAGCCTTTGCCGGTCATTGGAGTTTTCTGCAAGACATGTCCCCAGAGTAAATTCGCCGGCATGATGCCGGCTGAAAGTTGCACATAATAAGCGGTTTTGGCCGCTATGATAAGAGTATCCCTTCCGCCCCTGACAGGGGCAGAAGGGTGAAAACCCGCTTTTGCTGTTTTCAGAACGTCCCACTAAAGTATGACTGAAGTGGCGCAACATCAAGCGGTCCTTCACGCATTGCTGCAATGGCATGTGTTGCAGCGCGTGCGCCGGCCATTGTTGTGTAGTGAGGAATGCCCAGAACAAGGGCAGAGCGGCGAATATCAAAGCTATCTGCCACTGATTGTGCGCCAAGTGCTGTGTTGATGACCATCTGCACCTCGCCGGAGCGAATAGCGTCAACACAGTGCGGGCGGCCTTCAAGCACCTTGCTGACCACTTTCACCTCAATGCCGGCGTCGCGTAGTTTCTGTGCGGTGCCGCGGGTTGCCATGATGTTCAGCCCCAGTCTGGCAAGCTGACGGCCAAGGGCAGGCAGGTGCGCCTTGTCGCTGTCTCTGACAGAGAGGAAAACAGTGCCGGAAGTGGGCAGGCGCACGCCCGCACCAAGCTGAGATTTGGCAAAAGCCCGCTCAAACGACGTATCCAGCCCCATGACTTCACCTGTTGAGCGCATTTCAGGCCCGAGGATCGTGTCGGCTTCTGCAAAGCGGTTAAAGGGGAAGACAGCTTCTTTAACAGCAACATGCGGGGTTACGGCGCGGTCATCCAGGTCGAAATCAGTCAGTTTGCTGCCTGCCATGACGCGTGCGCCAATTTTAGCAACAGGTACCCCTGTGGCTTTGGCAACAAAAGGCACGGTACGTGAGGCACGGGGGTTGACTTCAAGTACGAAAATATCCGCACCTTTAATCGCGAACTGAACATTCATCAGCCCGATAATGCCCAGCTCACGAGCCATTGCTTCGGTCTGTTCTTTCAGTTCAGTCACAATAGCCGGTGAGAGCGTGTAAGGCGGCAGGGCGCAGGCACTATCGCCTGAGTGAATGCCGGCTTCTTCAATATGCTCCATAACCCCGGCGACGTAGACATCTGTGCCGTCTGCAATGCAGTCAACGTCAGCTTCAATAGCATCGTTGAGATAATGGTCGATCAGAAGAGGGCCGGAAGCAACATCAACGCCAGCCAGCTGCAAAGCAACACGCATGTAGCGTTGCAGGGCTGTACGATCGTGTACGATTTCCATCGCACGTCCGCCCAGAACGTAAGAGGGGCGGACGACAACAGGGTAACCGATTTTTTCGGCAATTTCTTCAGCTTCCTGCGGAGAGCGGGCAATACCGTTCGCAGGCTGGCGCAGGCCGAGCTTGTGCAGCATCGCCTGGAAACGCTCACGATCTTCGGCCTTATCAATTGCATCAGCCGGAGTGCCAAGCAGAGGAATGCCGGCTTTTTCAAGAGCATGAGACAGTTTCAGCGGAGTCTGGCCACCATACTGCACGATACAGCCGCGAATTTTGCCATTCTGCTGCTCGCACTGGATGAGGGAAATCACATCTTCAGCGGTCAGAGGTTCAAAATACAGGCGGTCAGAGGTGTCATAGTCAGTTGAGACAGTCTCAGGGTTACAGTTGACCATAATGGTCTCAAACCCGGCTTCGCTCAGAGCATATGCTGCATGCACACAGCAATAGTCGAACTCAATACCCTGACCGATGCGGTTGGGGCCACCGCCGAGGATGATAATTTTTTCACGCTCTGTCGGGTTTGCCTCACAGGAGGGCGCTGCAAAAACACCTTCGTAAGAAGAGTAGAAATAAGGTGTGGCAGAGGCAAATTCACCCGCACAGGTATCAATGCGCCTGTATCCCGGAACAACTTTTTTCTCTGCGCGCAGACGCGTGACTTCGTCAGTCTGAAGGCCGGAGAGGCGGGCGAGCTGGATGTCAGAGAAACCCATAGCTTTCAGGCGGCGCAGGCCCTGTGCATCGCGTGGCAGGCCGTGATTTTCAATGGCATGTTCGGCCTGAATAATCTTTTCAAGCTCTCTGAGGAACCAGGGCTCAAAGTGGCAGACCTCGTTAATATCCTCAACGGAAAGACCAGCACGCAGAGCCTGTGCCGCCATAAGGATACGTTCGGGGCGTGGCTGTGAAAGAGCCGCGCGGAAAGCATCTGTGCCGCCATCGCCGGGAGGGGTAACAGGGTCAAGGCCGGTCAGGCCTGTTTCCATCGAGCGCAGGCCTTTTTGCAGTGCTTCTGAGAAGGACCGTCCGATGGCCATGGCTTCACCCACTGATTTCATCGATGTGGAGAGCAGGGCTGGTGCACCAGGGAATTTTTCAAATGTGAAGCGGGGAATCTTCACAACAACATAGTCGATTGTTGGCTCGAAAGAGGCCGGTGTTGTTTTGGTAATGTCGTTTTTGAGCTCATCGAGCGTATAACCAACAGCCAGCTTTGCTGCGATACGGGCGATCGGGAAGCCTGTAGCCTTAGACGCCAGAGCGGAGGAGCGTGAGACGCGTGGGTTCATCTCAATGACGACCATGCGGCCATCTTTGGGGTTTACACCAAACTGAACGTTTGACCCGCCGGTTTCAACACCAATAGCGCGCAGACAGGCGATAGAAGCATCGCGCATGCGCTGATATTCTTTGTCTGTCAGAGTCAGAGCCGGGGCGACAGTGATTGAGTCGCCGGTGTGCACGCCCATCGGGTCAATATTTTCGATCGAGCAGACGATAATGCAGTTGTCAGCTTTATCGCGGACAACTTCCATTTCGAACTCTTTCCAGCCCAGAACAGACTCTTCCACCAGTACTTCTGTGGTGGGAGAGGCATCCAGGCCAGACAGGACAATCTGCTCAAACTCTTCGCGGTTATAAGCGATACCGCCACCTGAGCCACCCATGGTGAAAGACGGGCGGATAATGGTGGGGAAGCCAATTTCTTTCAGAGCGTCATGGGCTTCGCTCAGTGTGTGGGCAATAAAGCTGCGCGGGCTTTCAATGCCGATGGCATCCATCGTTTCGCGAAATTTCTGACGGTCTTCGGCGCGGTCAATAACTTCTGCGCTGGCACCAATCAGCTCAACACCGTGTTTTTTGAGCGCGCCTGATGCATCAAGCGCCATGGCTGTGTTGAGTGCCGTCTGTCCGCCCATGGTGGGGAGAATCGCATCGGGTTTTTCTTTGATGATGATGCGCTCAACATACTCGGGTGTAATCGGCTCAACATAGGTTGCGTCAGCCAGGCCCGGGTCGGTCATAATGGTCGCCGGGTTAGAGTTAACCAGAATAACCCGGTAGCCCTCTTCTTTCAGGGCTTTACAGGCCTGGGTGCCTGAATAGTCAAATTCACAGGCCTGGCCAATGACAATGGGACCGGCACCGAGGATGAGGATGGAGCGAAGATCTGTCCGTTTAGGCATGGTGTGTCGTCCAGTTCTGGCAGACAGCCCGGTCCGGGCTGGGAAAGCGGAGGGAAGGGGCGTGTGTGTCAGTTTTTGCTGGCATGGTCGTCGATCAGTTTAACGAACCGTTCAAACAGGTAAAAACTGTCTGATGGACCAGGACTTGCTTCAGGGTGATACTGAACAGAGAAAGCCGGGTAGCGCTCAGAGGCCAGGCCTTCGTTTGATCCGTCAAACAGGCTGACATGGGTTACGCGCACATTGGCTGGCAGGCTCTTGGCATCAACAGCAAAACCGTGATTCTGGCTGGTAATTTCAACCTTGCCTGTATCCAGGTCTTTTACGGGCTGGTTCGCACCGCGATGTCCCTGTTCAAGCTTATAGGTTTTGCCTCCCAGGGCCTGTGCGAGCAGCTGGTGCCCCAGGCAGATGCCAAATAATGGCAGGCCGGTTTTCAGAATATCCTGAATAACAGCGACAGCATAGGTGCCGGTTGCAGCCGGATCACCCGGACCGTTGGAGAGAAACACGCCCTCAGGCTTCAGGTCGAGAATTTCTTTTGCAGAAGTGGTAGCTGGCACAACGGTCACATCACAGCCGGCAGTGACCAGGCAGCGCAGGATGTTGCGTTTTGCACCATAATCAACAGCTACAACTTTGTGGCGTTTACCTGCGGGGGCAACCGTGCCGGCAGGCCATGACCACACACCGTCGTTCCATGTGTAAGCTTTTTTGCAGGTGACATCCTTTGCCAGGTCCATGCCTTCAAGGCTGGGCCAGGCTTTTGTCGCAGCCAGGAGAGCTTCATGGTCGAACTGCCCGTTTTCAGGGAAGAACAAAGCTGCGTTCTGCGGACCTTTATCGCGAATTTTCAGGGTAAGGGCCCGTGTATCAACACCGGCAATGCCTGTAATGTTCTGCGTTTTCAGCCAGTTTTGCAGCGGTGCTGTGGCGCGCCAGTTTGCAGGCTCCGTCACGTCTTCTTTAATGACCAGGCCACGTGCAAAAATCTTATTAGCTTCAGCATCTTCATCATTGATGCCGACATTGCCGATATGCGGGAAGGTGAAGGTAATGATCTGCCCGGCGAAGGATGGGTCAGTCAGGGTTTCCTGATAGCCTGTCATACCTGTTGAGAAGCAGATTTCACCCACAGCAGGGGTATCGGAGAAGGCGCCAAACCCTTTGCCCCAGAGGAGGGTTCCGTCTGCAAGAACAAGAACGGCTGTGGCGCCGTCGGGGCGGGCATGAGGCATGGAGGATCCTGTTGAGCTGGTGCCTGCAGTCATGGCCGCAGAAAGGTCTGAGGCTGATGTTGCGGGCTGAAGGTCTGTCAGAGAAAGCCCCGTGGCCTGCGCAATAACAGGCCAGTGGCGGGAGGGAATAGACTGAGCCTGCCGCCATTTACGAATGGCTTCGGTGCCAACGCCTGTCAGGCGGGCAGTGGCCTCCGGGCCACCCAGGCGAGCGATGATGCTATCGATAGACATGGACATGGCGCGTGTTACTCCTCGCGATGCCGCTCTCTTACCAGTTTTTCCACGCAGTGGGAAGAAATTTCCCACTCATGGTTTTTATTTCCTGTGAGGGAAAAAACTTCCCAAACTGGAAAGTTCTCTCTCTTTGGTTCATATGCGGTTGAGATGCACAGAAAACAACAGGAGCGAAGATGTCTTTACGTGAAAGTCTGATGGCAGACCTTAAGGGTGCAATGAAAGCCGGAGAGAGCGCACGTGTTGCGACTATCCGTATGATTATGGCAAAAATTAAAGATGTTGAAATTGCTGCCCGTGCAAAAGGGGGCGAAGGGCTTGATGAGGACGAAGCGGTCTCAGCTCTGCGTGGTATGGTAAAGTCACGCACTGAATCTGCCACAATGTACCGTGATGCAGCCCGCCCTGAGCTGGCAGAGAAAGAAGAAGCTGAAATTGCGGTTATCCGTACCTATCTGCCTGCTGAAATGGATGAGGCTGCTCTGGTCGCGGCTGTAAGCGAAGCTGTTGCGGCAACAGGTGCCCAAAGCATGAAAGATATGGGTAAAGTTATGGGTGCGCTGAAGGCGAAATTTGGCAGTAACCTTGATATGTCCCGTGCTAATGCCGTGGTTAAGGCGCAGTTAAGCTAAGAATAATGCGTTCAGAAACAGGATATGATTTTTTATGGCGATAGAGCCTGGTTTTCTTGAAGAGCTGCGTGCGCGTACGCCGCTGGCCTCTGTTATTGGCCGGCGGGTCAGGCTGGCGCGCTCAGGGCGTAACTGGAAGGGGTGCTGCCCTTTTCATGGTGAGAAGACCCCGTCCTTCTACGTTTATGATGATCATTTTCACTGTTTTGGCTGCGGTGTGCATGGCGATGTTATTTCTTTCGTCATGCAAAGCGAGGGTAAAAGCTTTCCCGAGGCTGTTGAGGAGCTGGCGGCCTCTGCAGGTATGGAAGTGCCTAAAGAGACGCAGCGCTCGCGAGAGGAGGTTGCCCGTGTGCAGTCTCTCAGTGATGTGCTTGAGCAGACGCAGCTTGTCTGGTCGCGTGCACTTTATGCTCCTGAGGGGCGGGCGGGCCTTGCGTATCTCGAAAAACGCGGGCTGACGCGTGAGACGATAGAAAAATTTGGGCTGGGCTGGGCGTCTGGCGGGCGTGACAGCCTGACCCAGGCGCTGGCTTCACAGCGTATTACGCCGCAGATGATGGCTGATGCCGGGCTGATGCGTCTGGATGAGCGTGGTGGCCCTAAAGGTGAGCTGTTCTGGGAGCGTGTGACATTCCCTATTCGTGACCGAAAGGGGCAGATTGTCTCCTTTGGCGGGCGTATGCTGGGTGATGGTCAGCCTAAATATCTGAACGGGCCGGAGACGGCTCTGTTTTCTAAGCGACGACTGCTTTTTGGTCTTGATCGTGCGCGTACAGCCCTCAGGGCGCCCCGGCCGCCAGGTGCGGCAGCCCCCGATCTGATTGTGGTTGAGGGGTATATGGATGTTATTGCGCTGCATCAGGCCGGGTTTTGTGGTGCCGTGGCCCCTCTGGGTACGGCACTGACGCAGGAGCAGCTTGAAGTGCTCTGGCAGATGAACTCTCAGCCGATTTTATGTTTTGATGGTGATATTGCTGGTCGCAGGGCAGCAAAGCGTGCGGCAGAGCTGACGCTGCCGCTGATGAAGGCTGGTTATACTCTGCGTTTTTGCCTGCTTCCTGAAGGGGAAGATCCGGACAGTCTCGTGCGTGCCCGTGGAGAGCAGGTTGTGGCAGAGATGTTTGCGGCTGCCCGCCCGCTGTCAGATGTTTTGTTTGAGCTGCTGGTCGGGCGTGTTGAGAATCCGGGGCCGGAAGAGCGTGCCGCCCTGCGCCATAAGCTTGTTGAGGCGGCTGGGCAGATTCCCGATAAAGCTCTGGCATCAGAGTATCGTTCGACACTGCTTGATCGTTTTTTTGAAGTTTTTCGTAAAAAGAAAACCAGTGGCAGGTCAGATTTTCAGAAGAGTCGTGCGGTCAATATTGAGCTTGCCGGAGCCGGTGTTGATGCTGATTATGAAAGGCAGCGTAAGTTACTGGGTTTGCTGGTGCGTTACCCTGAAATTATCCCGGAGGTTGAGGAGGCACTTTGCCGCCTGTCGTTATCAGCCGGATTACAGCAGGTCAGAGATGTTTTGCTGGATCTGTCGATAGCAGGTGAGGTGCCGCAAACCAGTGAGGATTTGCTGGAAAAGCTTGAAGAGTCTGACCGTGCTGTTTTGCAGGAATATATTTTGTCAGATGGTGTTTTGCCGCTGTTTTCTGGCAGGGAGGATGTTTCGCTCGCTGTTGCGGCCAGAACACAGTGGTGGCATTTCTATGGTTTCCTGAATTTTTCTCAGTTTAAGCAGGAAGTCGATCAGGAAGTTGCCCGTTTTGCCGCTGAGGGAGGGGATGAGGCCGAATGGAGGCGTTTACAGCCCCGTCTTGAAGCTCTGACCCGCCTGAAAAGCGGTGAAACAGAGGGAGAGAAATAACCGGAATTTTCTTTACTATCATAAGACACCTCTTGACTTATGGCGAGGGATATCCCACGTCCTGCCCGCTCCGGGAAGATTCAACAGTGTTTGTTTTGAACAAGCACTGCGATTTTTATTTTTTCGGAACGCGAACGGGGAGGCACAGGTCTGGCAATGGCAACAAAAACAGCATCAGGTAGCGTAACACAGGCAGAAGACGGCGATACCGCTACTCTTGATACGCAGTCTGCTGCGGTCAAAAAGCTGATTGCCAAAGGTCGTGAAAACGGTTGTATCACGTTTGACGAGCTGAATGCTGTATTGCCGCAGGATAAAATGTCTTCTGAGCAGATCGAAGACATTATGGCTATGCTGTCTGAAATGGGTATTCAGGTTGTCGAGAATGAAGAAGGCGACGATTCTGAGACTTCCAAGGACGCTAAATCTGAAGACGGTGAAGAGTCGGAGGAAGAGGCCGAAGAAACAGAGACCCCGGCCGGCAATGTAAACGAAAATCTGGGTCGTACAGATGACCCCGTGCGTATCTACCTGCGTGAAATGGGAACAGTTGAGCTGTTGTCACGCGAGGGTGAGATCGCAATTGCCAAGCGTATCGAAGCAGGTCGTGATGAAATGATTGGCGGGCTGTGTGAAAGCCCCCTGACATTCCGCGCCATCATTTCCTGGCATGAAATGATTCGTAACAACGAAATGCTGCTGCGCGATATCGTTGATCTTGAGGCTATGCAGTCAGGTGGTAATCCGCCCGAAGAAGGCTTCGAAGAAAACGAAGAGGCCGCTGAGGGCGAAGAAGAGGCTGAAGATACCGAAGGCGATATCGAAGGTGAAGGCAGTGGTCTTTCACTCTCCGCCCTTGAAGAGAAGCTTAAGCCGGAAATTCTTGCTCATTTTGAAGATATCGAGCCGCTTTACGAAAAGCTGCGTTCTATCCAGGTTCAGCGCATTGAATCTCTGACCGCCGGTGAAGAGGTACAGAGCCAGTTTGAAGAAACTTATGTTGCTTTGCGCGATGAGCTGGTCGGTAAAGTCGAGCTGGTCTGCCTGCATAATAATCGTATTGAAGATCTGGTCCTTCAGCTTAAAGAAATGTTCCGTAGCCTCAATGCCCTTGAAGGCCGCATGCTGCGTCTTGCTGAGAGCTGCCGGGTTACCCGTGAGGACTTTCTGCTGAAATATCGTGGTCGTGAGCTTGATCCGGCATGGATGGATATGGTCTCAGCTCTTCCTGGTAAGTCTTGGAAGAACTTTGTCGCCAAGCATGCTGAAACAGTCGTTGATCTGCGTAATCAGGTTGCTCGTCTGGCGCAGGAGACCGGGCTGCCTATCGGTGAGTTCCGTCGTGTGTATGCCACAGTGGCACGTGGTGAGCGTGACTCAGCGCGTGCCAAGAAAGAGATGATTGAGGCTAACCTGCGTCTCGTTATCTCGATTGCAAAAAAATATACCAACCGTGGCCTTCAGTTCCTCGATCTGATTCAGGAAGGGAATATTGGGCTCATGAAAGCGGTGGATAAATTTGAATACCGCCGTGGCTATAAGTTCTCGACTTATGCAACATGGTGGATCCGTCAGGCTATTACCCGCTCTATTGCTGATCAGGCCCGTACCATTCGTATCCCGGTACATATGATCGAGACGATCAATAAGCTGGTGCGTACGTCGCGTCAGATGCTGCATGAGATTGGTCGTGAGCCTGCCCCGGAAGAGCTGGCTGAAAAGCTGGGTATGCCGCTTGAAAAAGTGCGTAAGGTGCTCAAAATTGCCAAAGAGCCCATCTCTCTTGAAACGCCGATTGGTGATGAGGAAGACAGTCACCTTGGCGACTTCATTGAAGACAAAACAGCCATTATTCCGCTTGATGCTGCTATTCAGACCAACCTGCGTGAAGCAACTACCCGCGTTCTGGCGTCACTGACGCCACGTGAAGAGCGTGTGCTGCGTATGCGTTTTGGTATCGGTATGAACACCGACCACACCCTTGAGGAAGTCGGGCAGCAGTTTAACGTAACCCGTGAGCGTATTCGTCAGATTGAGGCGAAGGCTCTGCGTAAACTGAAGCATCCCAGCCGGAGTCGTAAGCTTCGATCCTTCCTGGATGACAACTGAGCCGTTAATTCCTCCTGCTGAGCCGGTAACATGCATGAAGGTCGTTGTGACCTTCATGCGTATGCTGCAAGCTCCGTCTGGCCAGGCGCCTGTGTTGCCTGTTGGCTGGGAGATTGTCCCTTCAGTCAGCGTCAGTGTGACTGAGTATCGCAGGCTGCATCATCGCGTTGGGGCTGAGTATTGCTGGTGGATGCGCCAGGCGCAGCCAGATGCAGCTCTTGAGCGACTGCTTGCTTCGGGTAACCTGCAGATAGGTTATTTGCTTAAAAATGGTGCAGTTCGCGGTTTTTTTGAATTAGACCTGTCGAATATTCAGTTTATTAATCTGAATTATTTCGGGCTTTTCCCGGAGGTTATTGGTGCGGGTGTCGGGCGTCGCTTCCTTGATGCGGTTGTACGTCTCGCCTGGTCATATTATCCGGTTATGTTGCAGGTTAATACCTGTTCAGCGGATCATCCACGTGCTTTGCCGCTTTACCGGGATGCCGGCTTTGAGGTGTTTCGCGAGCTGGAAGAGGTATGGCCCGTACCGCAACGCCTGGGACTGATTATTCCTGAGCGCTTTCGTATTTAAAAATCTTGCGTTTTTTTGCGTATTATGATTGTTAGGCCGTCTTCCCTGCCGGTGTGTGGCATCACGCCGGCTATACCCGTTGTTTTGTACAAAAACAGCTGATTGTCAGAATGGTCTGGCTCAGTCGGGTTGATTTTATCCGAAGGGAGACAATATGCCGCTTTATGAAACCGTGCTTATTGCACGTAACGACATTTCTCAGCAGCAGGTTGATGCCATTGTTGATGGTATCGTTGCTCAGATCGAAACAGACGGTGGTAGTGTCAAGAAGCGTGAATACTGGGGTCTGCGTACCCTGGCATATCGCATCAAGAAGAACCGCAAAGGGCATTATGTGCTTCTGGGTCTGGACACAAAGTCTGAGATGCTCAAAGAAATCGAACGCCAGCTGATGATCAATGAAGATGTTCTGCGTCTTCTGACACTGCGCGTTGAAGAGATTGATGACACTCCTTCTCCGACTCTGTCTCGTAAGGGTGAAGACCGTGGTGAGCGCAGCTTCCGTGGTCCAAAGCCAGCAGGACGCTTTGAGAGCGGCCGTGGCCGTCGTTCTTCCGAAGATCGTGAAGAATATCGTGCACGTGACGACAAACCAGCCGATCTGGCTGAGAATGATGGGGAGTGATCAGAATGTCTGATACGAATGAAATCAACCCAGCAGCACGTCGTCCAGCCGTAGGTGCTCGTCGTCCGTTCTATCGCCGTCGTAAATCCTGTCCTTTTTCTGGCGCAAATGCACCGAAAATCGACTATAAGGACGTTCGTCTTCTGAGCCGCTTCCTGTCAGAGCGCGGTAAGATCGTCCCTAGCCGGATCACCGCGGTTTCCGCAAAGAAGCAGCGTGAGCTGGCACAGGCTATTAAGCGTGCTCGCTTTCTGGCTCTGCTTCCCTACGTTATGAGCTGATAGGGGGCAATTATGGCTGTAACAGAAGTAATCCTGCTTCAGCGCGTTGCACATCTGGGTCAGATGGGCGATGTGGTGAAAGTTCGTCCGGGCTATGCCCGTAATTTCCTGCTGCCACAGGGCAAGGCTATTCGTGCAAACGAAGCCAACCGTTCACGCTTCGACCGTGAACGCGCTCAGCTGGAAGCACAGAACATCAAAAACCGTGAAGAAGCAGAGCGTCTTTCTGAGCGTATGGATGGCCTGTCAGTTGTTCTGATCCGTCAGGCAGGTGACAGCGGCAGCCTGTATGGTTCTGTGTCTCCACGTGATGTGGCTCAGGCTGTAACAGAAGCTGGCTTTACAGTTTCTCGTCAGCAGGTTTCTCTTGCTCATCCGATCAAATCTCTTGGTCTGTATGAAATCAAGGTTGCTCTGCATCCTGAAGTTGTTGTGCCGGTTATCGTTAACGTTGCCCGTTCAGCTGAAGAAGCAGAACGTCAGGCACAGGGCGATGCAACTGTTGTTAAAGAAGAAGCCGAAATCGGCGACGATGTTGTTCTTGAGGGCGAGATCGTAGCAGAAGAAGTTGAAGTTCAGGCAGAAGCCTGAGTGACAACACTCTTGATATAAGCTGAAAAAAAGCCCGAAACTTTGTTTCGGGCTTTTTTTTATGTCCGTGACAGGGATGAAAAACTATGAACCGACTTCTCGATCGTATTTTGAAAAGCTTTATTTCAGCAGGGCAGTTGTCTGTAACATGGGCAGATGGCAGCCAGAGTGTTTATAAGGGGGCTGTGTCAGGGCCATCGGCTGGCATGGCCTTGTCAAACCATCAGATTGAAGCTGCTCTGGCTCTTAATCCAGGCCTGGCCTTTGGTGAAGGCTATATGGATGGTGCGATTACTCCCCTTGGGTGCAGTTTGTATCAGCTTCTTGACCTGCTGATGCTTAACTCAATGTCTCCGGGACATTTGCCAGCTCAGATTGCAGAAGGTTTTCGTTACGTTTGTCGAAAATGGATCCAGTTTAACCCTGTTAAACGTTCACGGCGCAATGTCGCGCATCATTATGATCTCGATAGTCGTTTATATCAGTTGTTTCTTGATAAAGACCGGCAATATTCCTGTGCTTATTTTCGCCGTGGCGATGAAACACTGGATGAGGCGCAGGAAGCAAAAAAACACCATATTGCATCCAAGCTTTTACTTAATAGGCCAGGCCTTGAAGTGCTTGATATCGGGTGTGGGTGGGGCGGTATGGCGCTGACTCTGGCGCGGGATTACGGTGCCATTGTTACAGGTATAACCCTGTCGCAGGAGCAGCTTGATGTTGCCCGTCAGCGCGCTCTGGACGAAGGATTACAGGGGCAGGTACGGTTTGAAATGCTCGATTACCGTAACCTGCAATGTCGTTTTGATCGTATTGTGTCCGTTGGTATGTTTGAGCATGTTGGCGTGAGCCATTACGAACAGTTTTTTGAGACCGTAAAAAATAGTCTGAAAGACGATGGTATCGCTCTTATTCATTCCATAGGACGTAATGACCGGCCTGGTACGACAAACCCGTGGCTTGATAAATATATCTTCCCCGGTGGTTATTCTCCGGCTCTGAGTGAAGTTTTTACAGCGGTTGAAAAATCTGGTCTGTGGGTCACTGACTGTGAGATTTTACGCCTGCATTATGCAAAAACCATAGCTGTCTGGAGAGAGCGTTTTGCTGCAAACAGAGCAAAAGCGGTTGCGCTTTATGACGAGCGCTTTGCCCGTATGTTTGAGTTTTACCTTGACGCAGCAGAGTTATCTTTTCGGGTGCAGGGTCATATGAATTTTCAGATCCAGCTTTCCCGGGGGATTGATACTGTGCCTCTTACCCGTGATTATATGTCTGAGGCTGAAGCAAAGAAGTAGCTTTGCCTGAGTAGGGCAACGTAAGGTCTGCCGGCAGAAAGAAACAGCTGGCAGCCTTTATTACCTTACCAGGTACAGAGGGGAGGCAGGCCTTTTAAAGGAGGGGGACCGCCCCGTATCGTCTCAGCGGTTAAGATGTGCTTTTGCCAGCAGGTCAAACTCTTCAATACTGAGTGTTTCTGCCCGGCGTGTGCCATCTATACCCGTTGTGGCGAGTAGTTTTTCACCACCGACAGATTTCAGAGCGCCACGGAGCATTTTTCGTCTCTGGCCAAAAGCTGCCGCCGTTACCTGCTCCATGGCTTTAAATAACGCGGGAGATGGCTGCTCTGCTTTAGGGATAATACTGACGACTGCTGACCACACAGCAGGTGGAGGAGAAAAAGCGCCGGGAGGTAGCTTCATAACCACCGCGCAGTCAGCGCACCACTGCGAGATCACAGCCAGCCTGCCATAATGCGTACTGCCAGGTGTAGCACAGATACGTTCAGCAACTTCGAGCTGAAACATCAGCGTTAAGCGCTCCCAGGCTTTCCCCTGGTGCAGCCACCCGATTAGCATAGGGGTTGCGACGTTATAAGGCAGATTAGCAATAATCTGCCGCGGGGCGGGAGTGAGACTGCTCAGATCTTCTTTGAGGGCATCGGCTTCGATTACGCGCAGACGTGCAGGGTGGCTTTGTGCCAGCTCGCTAATAACAGCGACAGCACGGGTATCGACCTCTACGGCAGTGACACTGACTGCCGGCGTTGCCAGAAGGGAGCGGGTCAGCCCTCCCGGTCCAGGTCCGACTTCAATGATGTGTCGTCCGTCAAGAGAGCCGGCGAGAGCTGCAATACGCCCTGTGATAGCAGGGTCGAGTAAAAAATGCTGTCCCAGAGCTTTACGGGCATCCAGACCATGGCGTTTGATAACGTCGCTAAGACTGTCAGTAGAAGCAGACAGAACTTATACTCCCTTAATTTTAATACGTTTATTGATAATAGCCCGACGGTGCAGGTCATTATCAAGCTGGCGTGCTGTTTGCTCAACGCGCTCGCTCATCAGCTGGTCAGCAATTTCACTTGGTGACCGTGAAGCGAAATTTTTCTCTTTCTTCGAGCAGACCATAATCAGGGAAATGCCATCAGGAGTAATCAGAGGACGGGAAAGTTTATTGAGTGGCAGAGGTGCAATAACTTCCTGCATCTGAGGATTCATGCTCTCAAGCGGTAATTCACCCGGGTCACTGGGGCGTTTCTCACCAGATTCTTTATTGATATCTTCTACCTGCTGGCAGGTATTAACGGTCTGCCCATAATGTACTGCTTTTTGCAGTACCTGTTCCTGCTGTGCTGTTGGATGCTGTGGGTTGAGAGGGGTACTAAATGGCAGGAAAGCCTGACGCACAGTGACAACATGACCAGGCTGATGCCCGATAATGCGTTTGCCATTGACTGTAATAATGACAAACCCACCGGGAACTTTAATGGGATTTGAAATGGCATTTACCCCAACAGGGATCTGCCTGATAATATTAACGACGGCCGGATCGAGTTCATCTTCCTGTACCCAGCCCATTGAGCCACCCTGCAATGCGGTCTGACTTTGTGAAAACTGTGCAGCAACAATCGGGAAAGGGGCGCCTTTACGTAATTCCTGAATAACGGTGTTCGTAAAAGCCAGCTCTTCCTCTGCATGCCGGGGGTCGTCAACTTTTACAAAAATTTCGCTCAGATTATATTCCGGGCGTCCATCCTCACGGCGCAACGCTTCTTCACGCTGTGCGATTTCCTTTGCGGTTACACGCCCGTGTGCCCCCAGATCCTGCCGCAAAACCTGGATCCAGCCAATTTGCACGCGAATCTGATCGATCAGGGTGGTCAGAGAGACGCCATCAGAGGCAAGGCGGTCCCGCAAAGCGTTAGGCGCCATGCCATTGCGTTTTTCAATATTGGCAATGGCTGCTGCAATCTGCTCAGGAGAGATGTTGATATGCCGGGAGTAGATTTCCTGGGTGCGCAGACGCTCATCAATCATCTGACGGATAATTTGCGAGCGCATGCGCTCCATCAGTTCCGGGCTGATTTGTAAGCCTGTTGACAGGGCAAATAATTTTCCTCTGTTATCAACATCACGTTTGGTCAGCGGAATATTGTTAATAACAGCCAGAATCATATCATCCGGCTCAGGGGTTGCCGGTGCAGCGTTGCCTGTGTGCCCGGCCGGGGTGACCGCCTTAATTGTTGTATGGCTGGCGGCCATAGCTGGTGCACAGGAAAGAGAAAAAACGGTCAGCGCAGCGAGAGAGCACATGAGAGCAGGAGAGCGTAGAAGCATACAGAGCGGTCTTTCAGCTTTCTGACAGAAGAAGCGTATCATTGCTGATAGCGGAATCGGCAAGGTTTTTGAAGTAGTTCTTACTTCAGGCCGAAAGAGCCAAGGGTTTTAAGGCTGACTGTGAAAAGCACAGTCGAGTTACGCTGCTGCCCGCCAATGGTTGTGTATTGTTTCATATATAATACATCTATTCCAAAGCAGTCGTTGCTGTAACCAAGGTCTCCACCCAGTGATACAAATTCTTTTCGTGACAGGCTGCGGCGTGCAAAAGCAGACAAGTGCCATGCGCCCCAGTCTGAGGAGAAACCACCACTCAGTTCGTTGGTTTTGACGTAATAGAGTGAAGAGGGCCCTGATGAACGATAGTCTGTGGCATAATAATAGTAAGGTGTAACCGGTTCATAAACATAGCCACCACGAACGCGGAAGTGAGGAACACCAACGCTGAATAATGCATCACCAAAATTTACGTGCTTGGTGTAGGGATCGAGACGCATGCGTCCGTTAAAATCGAAATACTGATTAGGGACCACGCGCGCCCGCATGACGATATCAGAGGCGTGGTGCTCAAGTCCGGAATATGGGAGCTGATCGTGGTTGATATGCTCCTGAAAGCTTTCTCCTCCCAGCAGGTCAACCTCATGTCCGTCCCATGTCCAGTTTGCGTGCAAACCGACATTGGCGCGCAACCCGCCGTCCAGTCTGTCCGTGCCCTGGTAGCGGTTCAGCGAAAACAAAGTTGAATCGGTGAACTCATAGGACATACTGTCTTCGTTCGGCATATTATTTCTGCTATACCCTGTATTGGGTGCATAGATAAGCTGGACGATGGGCTCGAGAATCTGAGAGCCGTGTCCCTTTTCAAATGCCCGGACAAAAGGCCAGCTGGTTTTTAGAGCGATGGTCGGGAGTACCTGCCCTGAAGTTGCAGCGCCGTGGCGGTTATAATAGTTGGGCTGCTGGTCAAGATGAGAAGCACTATAGAGTGTTGAATCAAGATGCAGCGTCAGCAGGTATTTTTGTCCCAGCTTGTTCTGAAAAGGACGGTCCCAGTTGAGTGCAACCTGCCCTCTGATATCAGAAGTCCCGTTGTCACGCCTGACATTAAAGTCGGTTGTAGACATACCAAAGCGTCCGCCAAGTGCATCAGGCTGACCAAGGAAGCTGTATGTGTAACGGGGCAAAACAAAAGGCAGGTCCGTGTTACGAATAACACCCTGGTTCAGCCCCTGATAATACTGGGCGTCGATACGTGAATATGAGCCTGTGCCGAACCCTTCAAGATAAACATTAGAGTTAAGGGTATCGTTACCATAACCGGTAACACGGTAGTTACGCATGTAGTCAGCTGACGTTGCCAGATTGACGTTCAGACCTGCACGCCAGTATTTGTTGAGTGAGAAATTAGCATTCAGGAACAGATAGCCCTGAAAACCATGCCCATTACCGCCTGAAACATCGTTACCAAAATCGTTGGTATAGGCTTTGGAGCGCATAGAGCTGTCAGTTATGCCGCCCTGCACTTTGACCATACCGAAGTTAAAGCGACGACGATACTGTGCGCTTAGCTGAGGGTTTGTTTTGGTTGAAAACAGTGCCTGCACAGTCATGTCGGATTGATTATCAATCACCCAGTAATAGGGGATTGTAAAATAGGTACCAAGGTAGCGGTCATGGGGAGTAACCCCAGGCATCAGAAAGCCGCTGTGTCGTTTGGCAGAAGGGTCGGTCATAGAAAAGAAGGGCATGTACAGGACCGGAATTCCCAGAATATCGAGATAGGTGTCTCTGAAAATAATTTCCTGATGTTCGAGGTCCTGTGTCGCGTCGTAGGCACGGAATTGCCAGAACGGCGCTCGTTTTTTGTCTTTTTTACAAATTTCACAGGCTGTGTAGACAGCACGGCTCATGTCGTTAACTTTTCCGCCTGTACGGCGCATACCATTGGCAGCCATTCGTGCATTTTCAGGCAGAGTTGTGCCGACATGCATCATAATCCCATCGCGCATACCGCCGGTGAGTTCGGCATATTGCGCGTGAATGACTGTTCCATCAGGCTGTATAGAAGCAACATTGCCATGCGCTGCGACAACGCCCGTGTCTCTGTCATAAACGATTTTGTCAGCGTGCATGACGTTATCGCCCTGCCAGAGCTGTACGTTCCCCGTCCAGGTGATGGTATGCTCGACGTCATTATAATCAACTTTGTCAGCCTGAAAGGTTGCTGGCTGATCAGTTGAATTATTTTTGGTCGGTGTCAGATGCATCGGAGATGGACGAAACTGAGCCATAGCAGTTTCTGGCATTGCCAGGCCCAGGCCTGATGCAAGCGTGCTCAGGGCGGTGGCTGCTGCCATAGCATGTTTGCGGCGCGTTAACCTGTATCGTGACGGTGGCTTATAATGCATTGTTTTAAGTCAGCCATCCTCAAGGTGGAGAAGTAGTGAGAGTGCCAGGCAAAGCCCTGCAACCGCAGGTGCCCATGCAGCCATGATTGGCGGGAGTGCACCGGAATTACCGAACTGCTCAGCAACTTTTGACACAGTGAAGAGCAGAAAACCAGCAGCAACACCAGAGCCAATCATACGGGCAACACCACCACGGCGGATAGGCCGCATAGAAAAGCCTGCCGCGACCAGGGTCATTGTGCCGGCAAGCACAGGAATAGCAAGTAGTGACTGGAAATGAATACGATGCCTGACAGATGAAAAGCCTGATGTATCAAGCAGATGAATAAAGCCTGGTAATGTCCAGATGGAAAGAGTTTCAGGAGAGGCAAAACTATCCTGCACCCGGTTCAGTGTTAAATCAGTCGGAAGCACGAATTGTCCTGCAGGCTGTAAAATCTGATAAGGTCTGGCTGTGTAGCTGTTATTCAGAATCCATTTCTGATGTGACAGGTATCCCTCAGGTGATTCGATGCGTTCAATCAGACCATCTTCATGGTCAAGGCGCAGAACGGAGATATCTTTCACATGAAGTGAAGCATTGCTCCCCATTTTCACGCTGCCTACATGAATGAGTGCGACACCATGCGGGTCAAACCGGGTGTCTGACTGTCGCAGCCAGAGAGAGCCCCCCGTTAAGGTGAGTGGCCCGCCTTCTGTGCGTAAATATTGCTGATCCAGCTCTTCAGCCTTGCGGTAGAGGGAGGATGCCATGGGAGAGAGCACCATGGTTGTCAGCAGGCCTATTGTTATGGCGCAGGCCAGAGGGGCAGTAAGGAACTGCCACGCCGAAATGCCCGCTGCACGGGCGACAATAAGCTCGGATGAGCGCGTCAGACGCCAGAAACAGATAATGCCGCCAAGCAGTACACCAAATGGTAAAATCTGAATTGAAAAATGAGGCACATGCAACGCTGCGATTTCAGTAACCACATTTGTTGATACGTTTGGTTTTGTTGCAACGCGACGTAACAGGTCAATAAAATCGAACAGGCAGACGATGCCTGTCAAAGACGCAATCATAGCCAGAACGCAAAAGACAAACTGCCGTGCGATATAAAAAGAGAATGTCGGAGAGGCGAACATGGTTGTGTTTATCTCTCTCTTCAGGAGGTCATTTCTGCTTTGGTGCTTTTCGCGCGTTCGGGGCCGAACAGAATAGCAGAACAAATCAGACCTGGCAGCAGGGCCAGAACAGGAATGAGAGGAATAAGAGAGGTATTGCGGCTCGCGAGGTTTTGCAGGACCAGGTTACATGCAAGCAGGCCAACGACGGCAAGAATGGCACCCAGGGGACGCTTGATATTGCCATGGCGTGAAAAGACACCGCGCAGAACAGCAAACAGCCCGACCATAGCAAAAGAGAAGCAGGTGAGGGGTGAGGTCAGCCGTCTCCATCCTTCCACTTTAAATTTGCCTGTATCACGCTCTGACACAAGCTCCGGATCAGGATGAAGCAGCATAGAAAGAGACATTTCGGCTGCGTCTGTACTGCGTGATTCTGCCTGTTTCTGAGACGTAAGGTCCATAGTGTCTTCTTTAAAAACAAGCATATCCAGGCGGCCGGTCTGTTTGTTAATCACCTGACGTGAGCCATCGTATAAAATGACCCGCGGCACATCATCCACCACAACCAGTGTGCCGTGGTTGGCCAGAATAGTTGCATGGCGGTCAGGCTGGCGATCATCCTCAACCATAATACCGTGTAGTGTGCCATCGTGACTGCGTGAACGGATATAGACAGTCATTACATCTGAGACTTTGGTAAAAACGCCTTCCTGCAACATAAAGGCAGCCATTTTATTTCGGATCTGAAATTCGTAAGCTCTGAATGCATGATAAGAATGCGGTACAATCCATAAATTGAGCAAAAAACCGCAAATGGTTGCCATGATGGCGCAGCTTACCCCTGGCTTGGCAGTCGCAAAAGGCGAAAGGCCAGCAGCGCGCATAACAGTCAGCTCTCTGTCTCCTGCCAGCCTCTGATACACAAACAGGCTGACGACAAATGTCGTAATAGGCAGAATAACAGCGACAAATGAGGGAACAAGCAGGCTTGTCAGCTTGATAAAAACCCCCAGAGAGAGCCCACGGTCAACAACCAGAGACACAAAGTGCAGTGACTGCATAAGCCATATTAATGCTGCCAGCCCACCGGTTGTTGCAAGCAATGCGACAAAAAGCTGGTGAAAAATATAGCGGTCCAGTGTGGGAATGCTGTTTCTCAGCCAGAGCAGCAATGAAGCAGGTGTCATATGTTGTATCTACCGCCTCCACCGGGAAGAGCAATATTTTCTTTGATTTATGAAATATGAAAGAGTTCTGCGTTTCGTTCTTCTGAAATCATAGTCGATATCTGAAAAAAAGATAGCACGTTACCATTCCGACGATATGAAAAATATATTTGTCGTCAAAGTCAGGGGTGCAATGGAACCACTCTGTGGCGGACAACCTCACCAATTATTACAAGGGCCGGGCTGGTTACCTTGTGTGTTACGGAAGTTTCAGGAAGAGAGCTGAGTGTGCCGGTGAAAACACGCTGGCGTGGTGTTGTACCGTGCTCAATCAGAGCTGCTGGCCAGTCTGCGGGTAAACCATGAGCCTGTAACTGCTGACATAAAGATGGCAGGGCATTTAACCCCATATAAATAACAACTGTCTGGCCATGCAGAGCAATTTTTTCCCATGCCAGTTCGAGCGTACCATCTGCACGGGCATGCCCCGTCAGAAAGAGGCAGGCCTGTGCACAGTCGCGGTGTGTCAGGGGAATGCCGGCATAGGCTGCACAGCCATTAGCGGCTGAAATGCCTGGAATAATGCGAAAAGAAACGCCTGCATCAACCAGAGCTTCCATTTCTTCACCGCCCCGGCCAAAGATGAAGGGGTCACCACCTTTCAGGCGGAGTACACGTTCCCCGGCTTTTGCACGGCGAATGAGTTCGGCATTAATGTCCTGCTGAGGCAGGGTATGGTGGTTGCGTTGTTTGCCAACGAAAACACGCTCAGCGTCGCGGCGGACATAATTAAGAATATCTGGCGAGACAAGATTATCATACAGAACTGTATCAGCGTCCTGCATCAGGCGCAGAGCGGCAAGGGTCAATAAATCCGGGTCTCCTGGTCCGGCGCCAACAAGCCAGACCTCACCCTGCTGGCGGTGTCCTTCCGTCAGGCGGTTAAGTTCCTGGGTGGCCTGTTCGGTTTTCCCTTCCAGAGCCAGTTTCTGACCTTTGCCATCGAGAAAACTTTCCCACACCCTGCGGCGTTCAGATGGATCAGGGAGCTTGTCACGCAGGGGCAGGCGGGCGTTTTGCATAAAGGCTGCAAGCTTATTCAGACCAGCCGGGAGGAGCTCTTCAATGCGTGCCCGCAGTCGTCGCGCCAGAACGGGGGCTGCACCTCCGGTGGAAACCGCAATCTGCACTTCCCCGCGAATAGACAGGGCAGGCGTAATAAAACTTGAAAAACCCGGATCATCGACTGAGCAGACAGGCACATTAGCCTCAAGGCACAGGGTAGCCAGCGAGCGGTTCAGCGCTTTGTCATTTGTGGCAATATAAACCAGCCGGCAGTGCGGCAGTCGCACCCTGACGTCAGCAGCAGTTACATCCAGGGCCTGGTGCGCAATTTCTTTTTTTTCAGCAAGTATGCGCAGCTCATCGCATAAATCAGAAGACAGAACCTCGATACGCGCTCCGGTCTGGACAAGTAGCTGCACTTTGTTGGCAGCGACGTTTCCGCCTCCGATAACGAGCACATGAGCGTCTTCCATGTGCAAAACAATGGGGAACCATCCGGTTTTGGGAGATGTGGGCTGCATAGGAAAAGAGCAAGCAGGCTTTTATGATCAATGCAAGCTTTGTTTGGGATATTTATCAAAAATATAAGGATATTTTCTCAGGCGGAGCTGTTAAAAAAGGACCGGCAGAAAATGCCAGTCTTTTTTTAACATAATTGCTCTTCCGGTTACTTTTTAGCCGGCGCTGATGCATCCTGCGAGGCAGGCTTTTTTTCCGGAGCAGGCCCGGGCGTTGCAGCTTTATCTGATGCAGGCTTACTGTTTGAAAGGCCAGGAACTTCAACATCAATTTCAAGCATTGAGCAGTGTGCGCCACGATCAAGCTTGATCTGCACTTTGTCCTGATCAACAGCGACGTAGCGTTTGATAACTTCCATGATCTCACGATGCAGCTGTGTGATCAGGTCATTTTTATCGTCGCTGCCTGAAATACGTTCATGGGCAAGCAGAATTTGCAGTCTGTCGCGGGCAACAGGCGCTGATGAACGTTTTTTAAAAAGAGCACTCAGAAAAGAACTCATGCTACCCTCCGTCTGAAGAGCCAGTCCAGCAGGGTCCGACGACCTGACGGAACGGTCATTTCCACTGTTTCACCTTTCAGGCGGCGAACAGCATCGATATAAGCACGGGCGGGTGGGCTTTCCGGCTCAGCAAGTGTTACCGGTGCGCCCAGGTTTGAGGCGCGCAGCACATCTGTGCTCTCAGGGATGATGCCAAGCAAAGGAATAGAAAGAATATCGAGCATATCGTCGGTGGCAAGCATATCGCCCCGTGCGGCACGCTGCGGATCATAACGGGTGATCAGCAGGTGTTTATCGATTTTCTTTCCTTTTTTTGCACGCTCGGTCGTGCTGTCGAGCATACCGATAATACGGTCACTATCTCTGACCGATGAGACTTCAGGGTTGGTGACAATAACAGCCATGTCAGCGTGATACATGGCCATCTGTGCACCGCGCTCGATACCGGCAGGGCTGTCACAGACAACCCAGTCGAATTTTGAGCGGAGTTCGTTGATAACTTTTTTTACGCCTTCAGATGTCAGGGCATCTTTGTCCCGCGTTTGCGAGGCGGGCAGCAGGTAAAGTGTATCGACTCGTTTATCTTTGATTAATGCCTGATTAAGGCTGGCGTCTCCCTGAATGACGTTGATGAGGTCGAAAACAACCCGTCGTTCGGCACCCATAATCAGGTCGAGGTTACGCAGGCCCACATCAAAGTCGACCAGGACGACCTTTTCCCCCGCTTTAGCCAGCGCTGCACCCAGCGCTGCGGACGTCGTGGTTTTACCTACCCCGCCTTTGCCCGACGTAACAACCAGAACCTTTGACATCCGCCTTATCCTCTCTGCGCCCTGTAATCTGTAGCCCCCGGCGTTCGTAAAAACGCACAAAGACAATATAGAAAGTGTAAGATACAGTTTGCACAGAAATAAAGAAATGCAGAATGTGACGGAAACTTTCTTTTTTGTAATCGGGTAGGCGGAAAATCAGGTTATCGCGCGGAAAACAAGGGTTTCTCCCTCAAGCAGCACCTGCGTTGGCTTGCCAGCCGGGGCGGCTTCCATTTCTTCGGCTGTGGCATAAAATCCGTCGATCGCCACAAGTTCAGCCTCAAGAACACGGGCGTAGATTCGCGCTTCGGGGTGGCCACCAAGGCCTGCAATCGCACGGCCACGTAATGCGCCGTAAATATGAATTGATCCGCCTGCTGAAATTTCAGCCCCTGAGGCAACCGCACCAAGAATAATGACATCACCATCTGGCCAGACAATATGCTGACCTGACCTGACAGGGTCTTCAATGAGCAGGCTGGAAGCCACAGCCTGCGGGGGAGGAGGGGGAGTTGTTTCATCAGGAATTTTCACTTCACCTGATGAGCGTCCGCCGACGAGACTTTCCGGCCATCCCCAGTCGGCGACAGACGCCCACTCCCGATTCCCGTTCTCAATAGCAATAATATTAATGCCGCGCTCTTCGAGAGCAGATTTGAGATCTGCAAGGTGGGGCGTATTTTCTGCCAGGCACGCCAGATCAAGAATGATGGGTTTCCCTGAGAAGAAGCCTGCCGAGCGGCTGATCTGTGCATCCAGTGCCTGCAGCCAGTCCACAAGCGGGGCTTCAGGTGTGAGGGTCAGTGCCAGAAAAGAGCGGCCAGACAAACGAATACGGGGAGAGGAAGGCGTGCCGGACAAAGAAAATACCTCTTGGAGGAAAAATCATAAAGGATAGGGTGCCTGACTATCAGGGAAGGCTACGTTGTGTCTGTATAATCTGGTGCGACATTTTAAAGTTTACTTCATTTTCATTTAGCCTCTGGCAAGACAGCAGACAATGTCATAAATCTTATTTCTATGCGTACCCTTTTTCATCATCCCATGTCTCCCTATTGCCGCAATGTGCGTCTTGTTCTGGGTGAGAAACGTCTGCCGTTCGATACGGTAATTGAGCCTGTGTGGGAAAAACGCCCGGAATTTCTGGCGCTTAACCCGGCGGGTGAAGTCCCGGTCCTTTGTGAGGATAACGGGCTGGTTGTGCCTGACTCCAGAGTGATCTGTGAATATCTGGAAGAGGCATATTCCGGCACACCATTGCTGGGGCGTACCCTGGCAGAGCGTGTTGAGGTCAGGCGCCTGGTTGCATGGTTTGGCGGGCATTTTGCCCGTGATGTGACGGATCGCTTTATTACAGAGCGTGTGTTTAAGCGTTTGAGCGGACAGGGGAATCCTGATGGTTCGATTCTGCGCGAGGGCTATAACGCGATGAAGCCCAGGCTGAAATATATCAACGGACTGGCAGAGAATCGAAACTGGCTTGCCGGGTCGTTTCTGTCGCTTGCTGATTTTTCAGCTGCGGCGCATCTGTCATGCCTCGATTTTATTGGTGATATTGACTGGTCCCGCGTTCCGGCACTGCGTGACTGGTATGCCCGTATGAAGTCACGTCCGTGTTTCCGGCCATTACTGTCTGATCGTGTGTCGGGCATTACACCGCCCGGTCATTACGCTAATCTTGATTTCTGAGTTCTGAATTATTGTGACGATACGTGAACGGACGGCACGCTCTGCCGATGTTATTGTTATTGGTGGTGGTGCTGCGGGTCTTATGGCTGCCATCACGGCTGCCCGTGGCGGACGCCAGGTTGTTGTGCTTGATCACAATGCCGAAGTGGGACGTAAGATCCTTATTTCAGGGGGTGGGCGCTGCAATTTTACTAACCTCGATATCCAGCCTGAATGCTACCTGTCGCAGAACAGGCGCTTTCCTTATTCGGCACTAAGCCGATATAAACCGGCTGATTTTCTTGAACTTCTTAAAAAGCATCATATTCCCTGGCATGAGAAAAAGCTGGGGCAGCTTTTTTGTGATAACTCAGCACGCGATATCGTGACGATGCTGCTTGCAGAATGCGCACAGGCTCATGTGCGTGTGATGACGGATGTAAAAGTGACATCTGTCAGTCGCTCTGATCAGTTTAGCGTAGAAACATCCGCAGGTAATTTCTCTGCCCGTGCTGTTGTGCTGGCAACGGGAGGTTTGTCTGTACCTAAAACAGGCGCTACCGGGTTTGCCTATGACATTGCCCGTCAGTTCGGTCTTTCCGTAATACAGCCCACCCCCGGGCTTGTGCCGCTGGTTTTTGGCGCAGAGTCGGATCGGTGGGTGCACACACTTGCCGGTATTTCTCTGCCGGTCAGAGTATCATGCGGCAAGCGTGTGTTTGATGAGGCACTTCTGTTTACTCATCGCGGGCTTTCAGGCCCGGCATTGCTGCAGATTTCGTCATACTGGCAACCTGGTGAGGCGATACGTATTGATTTGCTGCCTGGTCAGAATTTTGAACAGCTGCTGGGAGACATTAAAAAGGCTAAAGGCAAGATGCGTGGCCCCGCAGCCTTAAGCCGCTGGTTGCCGCAGCGTCTGGCCCATGAGATGGCCGGACAGTATGCCCCTGACCGTCCGGTGGTTGAATGGTCTGATAAAGCTGTGCGTCATATTGCGCAGTCCTGTCATCGTATGGATGTGCATCCGACAGGCACGGAGGGCTTTGCCAAAGCTGAGGTGACACTGGGTGGGATCGATACCCGCTCACTCTCATCGCGCACGATGCAGGCTGAAAAAGTGCCTGGCCTGTATGTCATTGGCGAAGCTGCAGATGTTACCGGCTGGCTGGGCGGTTACAATTTTCACTGGGCCTGGGCCAGCGGACATGCCGCAGGCATGGCACTGGCTGAAGAGGGATAGTCAGCATTTTTATCGTCTGCTGACTTCAGGCTGCGTTTTTAGTTTTTTCCTTTCGTTGTCAGCTCCAGTGCCCGTGCATAAACGGTTCGGCGTGGCAGGCCTGCGGCTGTTGCAGCCAGAGTTGCAGCATCCTTGACAGAGTGTGTTTCAAGCAACGAGCGCAGTGTATCGTCGAGCGAGCGCTGGCTTGTTTCCTGTGTTTCTGACGGCGGGCCAAGAAGCACAGTAATTTCTCCGCGGGGTGTATTGGCTGCATAATATTCTGCCAGCTGGCTCAGTGTCCCCCGCCTGACTTCTTCAAAGCGCTTGGTCAGCTCACGTGCGACAGCTCCCTGGCGTGACGGGCCAAATATGGCTTCCATATCCACCAGTGTTTCGCTCAGGCGGTGAGGGGATTCGTGCCATATTAAGGTGGCTGCCAGACCTGCATGTTCTGCTGCATGAAGTTTTGCAAAGGCTTCTTTGCGCGCTGAAGAGCGTGGAGGAGGGAAGCCAATAAACATAAACGGATGTGGCGGCAGCCCTGACAAAACAAGGCCCGTTAGTGCAGCATTGGGGCCGGGAATGACAGTGAGCGGAATATCAGCATCAATGGCAGCCCGTACCAGGCGATATCCCGGGTCAGACAGCAGAGGCATACCGGCATCTGAGACCAGAGCGATCTGCAAACCCTGTTCTAATTTGTTTATCAGGCCCGGAACTCTTTGTTCCTCATTATGTTCATGAAGTGCTTCAGTTCTGACTGAAATATTATATTCGCTCAGTAATCTGGCTGTTGTACGTGTATCTTCACACAAAACGAGGTCAGCATGTTTTAAGGCCTGTATGGCCCGCGGGCTGAAGTCACTGAGGTTACCGATAGGTGTTGCGACCAGCGTCAGAGCAAATGTACGGGATGTACGATCTGTAGTGTGCTGATTATTATTATTATTGGACGAAAGAGGCCCGCCGTGTTCTATATCAGGCCGGTTGCTTTCGGGAGATAAACTGGATGATGGCACGAGCCTGCTCTTTCTTTTCTGGTGTGACGACTGCCAGGGTATTGTATCGGGATGTGACGGTAAATAAGATGATACGCAAGACCGGACTGGCTGTTTTTGGTCTGGCAGGTTTTTTGCTTGCCGGTTGTGCGCACGAAACGACTAAGCCAGAGGCGACAGAAGCAGGTCATAAAGTCGGTGTTTTACTGCCGTTGTCCGGGCCTAATGCATCTCTTGGGCACGAGTTACTTGCAGGTGCACAGCTGGCTTTATCTGCCACGTCTTCGGCGCAGGGCGTAGCTGTTCCTCAAATGGATGTAAGAGACACCGCCGGCTCTGGTGGTGCGGCTGCTGCCGCTGCAGCGGCAATAAGCGCGGGTGATACTCTGCTTCTCGGCCCTCTTACAGCAGGTGATACAGCCGCAGCGGCCCCTGGTGCATTGTCTGCCGGCGTTCCTGTCCTGGCATTTACCAGTGATATTTCGCAGGCACATCCTGGCGTGTGGGTTATGGGTATTACGCCTGAGGATCAGGTTCAGAGGCTGGTGTTTCTTGCTCACCAGGAGGGGCGCACGCGTTTTGCAGCCTTACTGCCCGACAACCCCCTGGGTCGCGCTATGGGAGCAGGTCTGAAAGCAGCTTGTCTTGAGCAGGGGTTACCTTCACCTGTTGTCGTGTACCATATCGCCAGCGCAGCAAGCATTAAGATGACCGCGCATGAGCTGACTGCTTATGATTCGCGGCTGGCTCAGGCACAGGGAGGAGCAGGCGAGACGGCTCCTGTTCAGGCCGAGCCCGCCGTGACAGATTCTGCAGGGGAAAATAACAGCTCGCTGCCTGCAGATCTTGCCGCAGCACTCAGGCCGGATGCTGAGGCAACGCCAGCGGAGCAGAAGCTGCAACTGCCTGCACCACCGTTTGATGCTTTGCTTCTGGGAGATACCGGAGCCGGTCTCAGGATGGTTATAGATGCTCTGAATGAGACACAGGTCGCAGCTCCTTCCGTGCGTATCCTTGGTCCTGGTTTATGGTCAGCTTTCGCGACAAAGCTGGGAGCGCTGCGAGGCGCCTGGTACGCCGCACCCGACCCGGCCTCCCGTCAGGGTTTTGTTAATCAGTTTATGGCCAGAAATCACCATATGCCACGGCCGCTTGCTGATTTATCTTACGATGCTGCGAATATTGCGAAGACAGTTTCTCAAATCGCTCCATCAGGTTATCCGGTGAATATTCTGACTCGTTCAGAAGGGTTTAACGGCGTTGATGGCCCGATTACCTTATTACCTAACGGACGGACCCGCCGTGACCTTGGTGTATTCGAAGTGATTGGTAACGGCAGTCCGGCTAAACTGATTGCTCCATCTGCTGTTAAGACAGGTATTTCAGGCTAGGTGTTTTCTGCTTCTGGCCTTTGCAGCAGCAGAGGTCATTTGCTTTTTTCACGGGCCATTTTACGCAGAATGGCACAGACATTTTCAACAACAGGTTTCCACTGGCGCGGTACTTCCTGCCTTACAATCTGCAGGGAGGGGTACCAGTGGCTTGTGCTTGTTTTGTGCAGCCACCGCCAGCAATTATCGTAACGATCCATCATGATCACGGGTTTGCCTAAACCGCCGGCCAGGTGAACGCACGATGTATCAACAGAGACCAGGACATCCAGAGCCATAATCAGGGCTGCTGTGTCATCCATAGAATTAAGGTCATCTGTCGGGTCATAAAGTGTCATTCCTTCGGGCAGATTTTCTGTCTGCCCGGCATAGGGGCCTTTTTGCACGCTGATCAGATTAACATGACGCAGCTTGCCGAGCGGAGCCAGTGTGTCGAGGTGCATTGAGCGGCGACGGTCTACAAGGTGTGCTCCGACCAGTGTAGGGCGCGGCGAACCACCCCATATAATGCCCACATTAAGTTTGCCATTATCAGGCATAAGATCAGTAAATTTTTTTACTTTTACCGGATCAGCAGAGAGGAATGGCACAGGGCTGCCCCATTTCTCCTCTGTGGCAGCAAAAACCCGTGGCAGGCTGATAAAAGGGCAGTGCCAGTCAAATTCAGGCACTGAGCCGCCGACCTGCACATGTGCTGCTCCTTTTACGCGTTTGCACAGCTCCTCCAGAGTGCCCGGTACCCACAGATGAGGAATAGCACCACGTTTTGCCAGCGGTTCAATATAGCGCAGATACATAAGTGTATCTCCAAGGCCTTCTTCCTGCGTAATGAGAATGCGCTTGCCGCTGATATCAGTATCCGGAGTGAGAGTTGGAAGAAGCGTTTCTCGTGGCAGACTTGTATGTCCAGGTAAATCAAGCCGCCATTCATGCTCTGTCCACCCTTGTGTGAAACGTCCAGCTTTTAACAGGGCGATAGAGTGGTTAAGGCGTATCTGAGCATGGTCAGGGCGCAGGTAAATAGACCTGCGGTACAGATCAAGAGATTCGTCAAAGCGCCCTGTATTGGCCAGAATAATAGCCGCATTTGATAAAGTGGCTGCGTTATCAGGATGTTGCTTCAGGGTATTTTGCAGAATAGCTAAAGCTTCTTCCATATCGCCTTTTTCAGCGAGTGCCATTGCCAGAGTATTTTTTGAAAGAATACAGTCAGGGCGCAGATCAGAGGCCTGTCGAATAATATCAACTGCTTCTGTCAGTTCCCCCATTTGTGTGAGCACATGCCCCATAATATCATAGACCCGGGCATCCTGTGGGGTACGCTTTATAACAGCACGGCAGACGGGCAGGCTGTCATTGCGTCGTTCCTGGCTGATCATTATATCAACCAGCTGTTCCAGAGGGTGTTTTGCCAGAGGGGTAAGAGCTGCAACCTGGCACAGAAGACTGGCGGCTGCTTCAGTTTTGCCCATTCCTGCCAGGCAGAAGCTTTTCAATGTCAGCGCTTCTGTACTGTCGGGGTTGGATAGTGTCTCAAGGGCAGGAAGCGTGGCTTCATAGCGGCCGGATTTAATTTCGTTAAGCGCCCGACGTAAAGTTGTCTCATCGCTTGTGCTTAAATTATTATGCATAAAATCAGGTCCGCTGTTTATGGTGTCTGCCTCAGGGCAGATATTGCTTAACTAAGCTAATAATGGTCAGTGTAACTGCATGTAAAAAGACCCGGCAAGATGTTGCATCTTCCGGGTCTTTTATGCGGGGCGCTGTGATATTAAAAAATCAGGCTGCCTTCATCACTTCAGTCAGTGTTGTAAGTACATCTGCCGGATCTTTCTTTTCAAGAATAGCGACCTCGGCGACAAAGCGTTCCTGTGCAGCCTCAAAGAGTTTGCGCTCGCTAAAGCTGCCATCGAGACTGTCAACATTACGACGCAGGTCGCGCAGGACTTCAGCAATCTGAACCAGGTCGCCTGAGTTGATTTTTTCCTGATAGGCAACAGCGCGACGAGCCCACATGCCCTTACTGACATGAGGTTTGCCTTTGATGATCGCCATAGCTTTATCAACGATCTCGCGTGAGACGATCTTCCTCAGTCCTGACTTGCGTGCTTTGGACAAAGGAATGCGCAAAGTCATCTGATTGCCAGGAAAGGAAATCTGAATGACTTCGATCTTTGTACCGGCAATTTCATCAACGCCAATACGGTCAACACGTCCCACACCGTGGGCTGCGTAGACGATAGCATCCCCTTCCTGGAAGGGATCATCGTCTTTAACACGAATTTTAGCCTCGGCTGCAGTAGTTGCTGCGGCCGTACGTGCCATGGCGTCTGTCACGCCATTTTTAGAGGTAGCTCTGAAAGTATTCATAGCTCTGGCTTTTACCACAGAAGAGGAAGTATGTCTTTGATTATCGCTAAACAACCGGCGAATAGCTACATATACGTTAGTACTGGATCCCGTTGACGGTACCCAGGGGGGGCGGAGAGAGTTGTCCTGTTGGTTGTACAACGTCAATTTCGATGTTTCGCGCCATTGTTGCCATCGGCAGAGAATGCGGTGTGCTTGAGAAGGGGGCCTGGAGGTCACTGGCACTTTTATCAAGAACGACAAAGAGCAGACCTACAAGGGTCGAGCCCAGAGGGGTGATCCACTCAAGTGTCTGCACCATTGAAAGTGGTAAAACGATGCAGAAAATATTGACGAGTGCACGCGGCAGGGAGGAGAACTGCATGGGAAGCGGCGTATTGCGAATACGTTCAAGGCCTCCCTGTGCATTGGCCAGGTCAGATAAAATACGGTCAATCTGCCCATGGACGGCTCCGTCGATGTTCTTTTTGGCAACCTCATCGCTTACGCCAAGGCCAAGCTGATAGAGAATAGCGTTAGGCTGGTTACGCCAGCCGACAATGGCCTGTGCCATTTCTGGTGGCAGAAGGCGGTTAACATCTGCTGAGACATCAATATTTCCCAGTGCGCCACGCAAAGCATGTGGGTATGCCGCAATGCCAAACATAAGGTCAGGCCGGTCTTTAAGCAGGGTACCGGCCTGGCGACCGAAAGAGCGGCAGTTGTTTGTAATGGAACCCCATAATGTGCGGGCCTCCCACCAGCGGGCATAAGCGCTGTTGTTGCGAAAACCCATAAATAACGCCAGTGCGGAGCCAATCAGAGAAACAGGGAGGCTGGGTTGTTCCATCCATTCCTGGTGGAATATCTGAAACAGAATGACCACGACAAAATCCCAGGCCATCATTAGTAAAAGTGTCCCGAAAATTTCCCGGGCAACAATGCGTAAACCTACCCGCTGGTCGATGATCATTCAGTATGTCTCCGTCTGGTTTTGTTTGTTCTGGAAGGAGATAGCAATCTGCATTTCTGTATAAAGTTCTACAGACTAAAACTATAAAAGGTCAATTTCTGCAGAAAGGATTGTTTTTTGTGGAGGGCCGCAGAGGGCAGTGGCTGGCCTTAGAGCCTGCGTCAAAAAGCGGCCTGAGTGATTTTGGACCGAAAACTTCGCACCGCTCTGATCAGATTTTATGAAGCTTTAAGTGTGTTGTCTCCAGCTGAATGACTATAGATTGCAATTAGCAAGACAGAACAGCTTATGTGGTCTTATTGTGAGAATAAGTGCCTTTTAAATATACGAAATTACCAAATTTATTTTTAGAAGTATTTTGGAAAAATATTGTTTTATAATATAAAATTAAATCT